>NZ_SDFT01000009.1:0-41665 GCF_004916815.1 Pantoea sp. R102 | reverse complement strand
GATAAATTGTTAAAGAGCGGTGCGACGCGGCGTTCGGCCTGCTGTCGCGAGGTGGCGTATATTACGCTTTCCTCCTTCAGAGTCAAACACTTTTTTCAGCGTTTTTCTCCGGCGGGGTGAATCGCTTCATGCCCTGCTGAGCCGCCTGCGTTGCCGCTTTGCCGTCTCAGTGGTGGCGCATTATAGGGATCCGGATTTTTTGCACAACCCCTTTTTTCGATCTTTTTTATCGACTGGCGAGTTTTCACTCTTTTCGCTGCGATCGCGAGCGATCCGCGCAAAAATCAGCTTGTTTACCCGCACCGGAAGCCGCAGGCTAGCGGGAAACATCAGAAAAGGAGAAATAGAATGTCTGTAGCCCTGCGCCCTTATAAGCAACATATTCCCCACACCGGCGAACGTGTGATGGTGGATAGCAGCAGCGTGGTCGTTGGCGAAGTCGAGCTGGCTGATGATGTCAGCATCTGGCCACTGGTAGCAATCCGCGGTGACGTGAATAAAGTGGTGATTGGTAAACGCAGCAATATCCAGGATGGCAGCGTGCTGCACGTTACGCATAAATCCAGCAGTAATCCCGATGGCTTTCCATTGATCATCGGTGAAGACGTGACGGTGGGCCATAAAGCAATGCTGCACGGCTGCACCATTGGCAACCGCGTGCTGGTGGGTATGGGCTCGATCCTGCTGGATGGCGCGATCGTCGAAGATGAGGTGATGATTGGCGCCGGCAGCCTGGTGCCACCCGGTAAACGCCTGCAAAGCGGCTATCTCTATTTAGGCAGCCCGGTGAAGCAGATCCGGCCACTAACCGAAGCGGAAATAGCCGGACTGCTTTACTCCGCTAACAATTATGTCGGCTGGAAAGATGAATATCTGACTCAGGGCAGCCACAGCCAGCCCTGATCGTCGGCCTGCTCCGCCCGGAGCAGCTGCTCGGCCTCTTCCTCCAGATCCCAGCGATGCGCGCTAAACAGCGCCATCGCCTCTCCGGCACCAAAACGTTGCTGCAGCGCCGGCAGCGATATTGCGCAGGTCAGTCCCATACCATTCACTAAGACCGGGAACAGCACCGCCTGCCTGACTGCGTCCCAGCTTTCCCGATCGGGAAACTGGATAGCCTGATTCATGCCTGCATCGCCTGTTTAAGTTGATCGATGACCGGCGCGATCTCCGGCATAACGCCATGCCACAGCTGAAACGCATGCGCCGCCTGACCCACCAGCATGCCGAGTCCATCCGCCAGCTGCTGTGTGCCGTGCTGCTGGCACCACGCCAGAAATGGCGTCAGCCCCTGCTGATAAAACATGTCGTAACAGCGCACCTGCGCATCAATCAGCGTAACCGGCAGCGGCGGCACGTCGCCCGCTACGCCGCTGGAGGTGGCATTGATGATCAGATCAAAACGATCGCCGGCCAGTTGATCAAAACTCATCGCCTGGATCGCCCCACTGTGCTGGAAAAGCTCAGCCAGCTGTTGCGCGCGTTCTGCCGTGCGGTTAACCACCACCAGCGCGCAGCCCGTCGAGAGCAGCGGCAGGATCACCCCACGCGCCGCGCCGCCCGCACCCACCAGCAGAATGCGATCGCCCGGCCGGATTAGCTGCAGCCGTTGCAGATCGCTCAGCAGGCCGATGCCGTCCGTGTTATCACCCAGAATCGAACCATCGGCTCTCTTCTTTAAGGTATTTACCGCGCCGGATAATGCCGCGCGTTCGCTGAGCTCATCCGCGAATTCCCATGCCTGCTGTTTAAACGGCAGCGTAACATTGGCGCCTTTGCCACCGGCCGCAAAAAACGCCTCTATCGCCTGCGGGAACCCTTCCAGCGGTGCGCAGATGCGTCCGTAAGGATGTTCAATACCGGTCTGCTCAGCAAAAGCGGCGTGAATAAACGGAGATTTGCTGTGGGCGATGGGATGACCAAAAACGGCAAACTTTTCCATAATCAGCCCTGACGAATGAGTTCACCGCTAATAGCATCGCGGATTTCAGAAGGATTCAGGCGACCGCCGGTGGCCGCCTGCAACACCGGGAACTGCGAGCCAAACTGCTCTGCCACTTCGGCGGCGCTGCGGCACGGCGGCTGACCGGTTAAATTCGCGCTGGTTGAGACCAGCGGCTTGCCAAATCCGCGACACAGCGCCTGGACCTGCGGATGATCGCTGACGCGAATCGCCAGCGAATCAAAGCGGCCGGTTAACCAGCGCGGCGTATGCGGCGAAGCAGGCACCACATAGGTGACCGGACCCGGCCAGCTGGCAAACATACGTTCGCGCTGCAGCACGGTGAGTTCGCGATCGGCAATATAAGGCTCAAGCTGCGTATAATCAGCGGCGATCAGAATCAGACCCTTTTCTACCGGGCGCTGTTTCAGTGCCAGCAGGGCCATCACCGCGCTTTCGCTGTCCGGATCGCAGCCAAGGCCGAATACGGCTTCGGTAGGGTAAGCAATCACTTGCTGTTGCTGAAGTTGTTCGATGCAGAAGTCGAGGCTTCCGGGTGCATGCTGGCTCTGGTTCATGATCACTCTTCATCCTGGGCGATGGGCTTACCGCAGCGTTTGCTGGCGCAGAAGCGCTTCATGCCCTGTGCGGTTTTCTTTTCAATTAATAACGGGAACTGGCAATGGGGGCAGACACCTTCCAGCGGCGTGGCGTTGATCGCGAACTGGCAGTCGGGATAACGATCGCAGGCGTGGAAGGTTTTGCCATAGCGTGAACGGCGCTGCACCAGCTTGCCGCTGGCGCACTGCGGGCAGGCAATTGCGGTTTCGTCCGGCTTATCGATGGTTTCCGTGTAATCACACTCCGGATAGTGGCTACAGCCGACAAACATGCCGAATCGCCCCTGGCGCAGCACTTTGTCCGCACCACACTGCGGGCAGGCATGACCTTCCAGCACTTTGACAATATGGCCATCACCCTGACTTTTCAGCGGGCGAATATAGTCGCAGGTTGGATAATTAACACAGCCGAGAAAAGGCCCGTGTTTGCCGGCACGTATCACTAATTCTGCCCCGCAGGCGGGGCAGGGATCGTGTTTACGCACGGTAAATAGTGCTGGTTTACTCATATTACCGAATGCATTAATCGCAAATTAATGCAGCATACCTTCATTGACGTCGAATAACAGTTCTTCCATCTGCTGATAGGCATTTTCACACCCGGGGATGTTAAACAGCACCATCAGCACCACCCATTTGAGATCTTCCAGATCGAATTCCAGCGTATCAAGCGCCATAACCCGTTCGATGACCATTTCGCGCGTTTCCATATTCAGCACCTGGATTTGCTCCAGGAACAGAATAAAACCACGACACTCGGCATCTAAACGCTGGCTCTCTTCTTCCGTGTAGATTCGCATGGAGAGCGGATCGTTAGCCAGCAATACTGGCGCGACCAGGCCATCCTGATAATCCGCTAACCGCTCAAGCCAATTCAACGCATTGTAGATATCTTCGCGATGAAAACCGGCATCGGTTAAGTCATCGGTCAATTTATCCTGGTCAACGCGCATTTCAGCCTCGTTGTGGATATACGTCTCAAACAAGTACATAAGTACGTCGAACATGGCATGCCCTCCTCAATCGGACATAGCCGCCGGGTACAGCTGCGATCCATCCTGCTAACTCCAGCTCCAGCAATTGCGCTGCGATAACTGGCACAGGTTGGCCGGCACGTTCAGCGACGACGTCAACAGGTGTAACCTCATCACCTACGTTAGCCAACACGCTGGGAAATGGCAATGGCACATCATCACTGAGTTGTGAATATATTGTTTCTGAGATGCTGGCCGGCAACCATTGCAGGGCAGAATGCAAATCCTCAAGGATATTGTTGGGATGCGCCACCAGCAGCGCCCCCTGCTGAATCAGCCAGTGCGTGCCTTCACAGCCAGGATTACCCAGTGCGCCAGGCAGCGCATACACGTTACGGTTTTGTTCCAGCGCATAGCGCGCCGTTACCAGCGAGCCACTCTTCAGTGACGCTTCAACCACCAGCACGCCATGGCTCAGGCCGCTGATAATACGATTACGCCGCGGAAAATTTACCGCATAGGGCACCATCGACAGCGGCAGTTCTGAAACCAGCGCGCCGCCGCTGGCGATGATCTCCTGTGCCAGCGGCTGATGGTTTTTCGGATAGAGATGATTCAGCCCGCTGCCCAGCACGGCCAGGGTTTTGCCCTGCACTTCCAGCGCGGCACGATGCGCCACGCCATCAATACCGCGCGCCAGCCCGCTGGTGATGGTCAAACCGCTTAGCGCCAGCTGCTGGGTAAACCAGCTGCCCCACTCTCTGCCATACGGCGAACAGTGACGACTGCCGACCACCGCCAGCTGCGGTGTCGCGAGTGCAGAGAGGTCACCCGCTATATAAAGGGCAGCCGGATAGCGGCTGATTTCCCGCAGCCGGGCGGGATAATGTGCATCGGTGCAGGCAATCAGATGATGTTGCGCCTGTTGCAGCCAGCGCTGCGTTTTTTCCAGCTGGCGTGGAAAGAGGGCGAGAAACTGCTGCCGCTGCGTGTCGTCCAGCCCGTGCTGCTGCAGCCACGCGTCGTCAACGTGGCTGGCGGCCAAAAGCGCCATGATGAACTGACGGGCGCGCTCACCGCTTAAACCCCAGACGTAAGTCAGCCTGATAATCCTTTCACTGCGTTCCATGCTGCGCTCCCTGTCAGCCGTGCTCTGATGCGGCACAATGCTGTCAATCAGGCCCCAAAAAGTCTACAATATGAGGCAGTAATCTTTTCTTTAACGCATACAGATCTGGATATTTATGTCAGTTTTGCAGGTATTACATTTCCCTGACGATCGCCTTCGCAAAATTGCTGCACCCGTTGCGGCTGTGAATGCTGACGTTCAGCGTATTGTTGACGATATGTTTGAGACCATGTACGCCGAAGAAGGCATTGGTCTGGCGGCGACGCAGGTGGATATTCACCAGCGCATCATCGTGATTGATGTTTCTGAAAGCCGCGAAGAGCGCCTGGTGCTGATTAACCCGGAGCTGCTGGAAAAAAGCGGCGAAACCGGTATCGAAGAGGGTTGCCTGTCGATCCCGGAACAGCGGGCGTTTGTGCCGCGTGCCGAGCGGGTCAAAGTGCGCGCGCTGGATCGCGACGGTAACAGCTTCGAGCTGGAAACCGATGGTCTGCTGGCGATCTGCATTCAGCATGAGATCGACCATCTCGACGGTAAACTGTTTATCGATTATCTGTCGCCGCTGAAGCGTCAGCGTATTAAACAGAAACTGGAAAAACTGGCCCGCCAGAATGCGCGCGCATCCTGAGAGCGAACAGAAGGTTGAACTGTGTCTGCACCGTTAAAAATCATCTTTGCCGGTACTCCTGACTTCGCAGCGCGTCATCTCGACGCGCTGCTTGCTTCTGAGCATCAGGTGGTTGGCGTCTTTACTCAGCCCGACCGCCCTGCCGGACGTGGCAATAAACTCACGCCGGGCCCGGTAAAAGTGCTGGCTCAGGCGCATGATATCCCCGTGTTTCAGCCAAAGTCCCTGAAGCCGGAAGAGAATCAGCAGCTGGTTGCCGGGCTACAGGCCGATGTGATGGTGGTCGTCGCTTATGGTCTGATCCTGCCTCAGGCGGTGCTGACGATGCCGCGCCTTGGCTGCATCAACGTACACGGCTCGCTGCTGCCGCGCTGGCGCGGTGCGGCACCGATTCAGCGCTCACTGTGGGCCGGCGATAACGAAACCGGTGTGACCATCATGCAGATGGACGTGGGTCTGGATACCGGCGATATGCTGCACAAAATAACCTGCCCGATTAATGCCGACGATACCAGCGCATCGCTGTACGACAAGCTGGCGCAGCTGGGCCCGCAGGGGATGCTGACCACGCTCAGTCTGCTGGCCGCCGGCAGCGCGCAGCCCGAAGTGCAGGATGAGACCCTGGTAACTTACGCGGAAAAGCTCAGCAAAGAAGAGGCACGTCTTGACTGGTCGCTCTCTGCTGTTCAGCTGGAACGGTGCATTCGCGCCTTCAATCCGTGGCCGGTAAGTTATTTCCTTATCGACGATCAGCCGGTCAAAGTCTGGCAGGCCAGCGTGTTACCGCACCGCAGCGCCCAGCCGGGAGAAATTCTGCAGGCTGACAAACACGGCATCCAGATCGCGACCGCTGACGGCGTGCTGAATCTGCTCTCATTGCAGCCTGCCGGCAAAAAAGCCATGGCGGCGCAGGATCTGCTCAATTCGCGTCGTGAATGGTTTACACCCGGCACCGTTCTGGCCTGATTCTCCAGCCCGGTCTCCGCCGGGCTTTTTGTTTGATGAATGAATATGAAAAAAGCGACCAACCTGCGCAGCCTTGCCGCGCAACTGATTGAACGCGTGGTGGATAAAGGGGAATCGCTGAGCGCGATTCTGCCCGCTGCGCAAAAAACGCTGGCAAACAACGATGGCGCGCTGCTGCAGGAGTTGTGTTTTGGCGTGACGCGCACGCTGCCGCAGCTGGAAGCGTTGATTAATAAGCTGATGGCGCGGCCGTTAACCGGCAAACAGCGCGTGCTGCACTATCTGATCATGGTGGGCCTGTATCAGCTGCTGTATACCCGCGTTCCGCCGCACGCCGCGCTGGCCGAAACCGTAGCCGGGGCTGAAGCACTGAAGCGGGCAAATCTGAAAGGCTTGCTTAACGGCGTGCTGCGTCAGTTCCAGCGTCAGCAGGATGCACTGCTGGCGGAGGTAAATCAGGGCCCGCAGCGCTACTGGCATCCGGGCTGGCTGCTGAAACGGCTGCAGACCGCGTGGCCAGAGCAGTGGCAGCAAATTGTGGAAGCAAACAATCAGCGACCGCCAATGTGGCTGCGCGTGAATCGTCAGCATCACAGCCGTGACGCCTGGCTGGCGTTATTAACCCAGCAGAATCAAAATGCGTTTAGTGCTGACGCGCCGGATGCGCTGCGTCTTGAAGCACCGGCTCCGGTCAGTCAGCTGCCAGGCTTTGAGCAGGGCTGGGTGACGGTGCAGGATCTCTCTGCTCAGCGTTGTGCCCTGCTGCTGGCGCCGGAAAACGGCGAAACCATTCTCGACCTGTGCGCTGCGCCCGGCGGCAAAACCACCCATATTCTCGAAATTGCGCCACAGGCCCGCGTGATGGCGGTGGATATCGATGCGCAGCGCCTGTCGCGCGTGACGGAAAACCTGCAGCGTCTGGGGATGCAGGCTGACGTGCGTCAGGGCGATGGCCGCACGCCAGCGGCCTGGTGCGACGAGCAGCAATTCGACCGCATCCTGCTGGATGCGCCCTGCTCGGCCACCGGCGTTATTCGACGCCATCCGGATATCAAATGGCTACGCCGCGATCGCGATATTGACGAACTCGCCGCGCTACAGCGTGAGATTCTGGCGGCCATCTGGCCGCGCCTGAAATCGGGCGGTACGCTGCTTTATGCCACCTGCTCAGTGCTGCCGCAGGAGAACCAGCAGCAGATCGAGGCTTTCCTCGCGACGCATGACGATGCGGTGCCGCAGGCATTGCCACAGGGGCAACTTAACGGCTGGCAGGTTTTCCCTGCCATCGATGGCGGCGACGGTTTCTTCTACGCTAAGCTGATGAAAAAATAGTGCAGCGCACAGTGACAAGAGCAACGTATCCATGAAAATTATTATCCTCGGCGCCGGCCAGGTGGGCGGCACGCTCGCTGAAAACCTGGTGGGCGAAAACAATGACATCACCGTGGTTGATAGCGATCCCTCACGCTTACGCGTGCTGCAGGATAAGTTTGACCTGCGCGTGGTGCAGGGCCATGGTTCGCACCCGCGCGTGTTGCGTGAAGCCGGCGCCGAAGATGCGGATATGCTGGTGGCGGTGACCAGCTCTGACGAAACCAACATGATTGCCTGTCAGATTGCTTACTCGCTGTTTAACACGCCAAACCGCATTGCCCGTATCCGCGCCGCCGATTATCTGCGCGATGCGGAAAAGCTGTTCGTGCCGGAAGCGGTACCCATCGACCATTTGATCTCGCCCGAACAGCTGGTGATCGACAACATCTATCGGCTGATTCAGTACCCTGGCGCGCTGCAGGTGGTGAATTTTGCCGAGGGCAAAGTCAGCCTGGCAGTGGTCAAAGCCTATTACGGCGGACCGCTGGTGGGCAATCCGCTGTCGATCCTGCGTGAACATATGCCGCATATCGATACCCGCGTAGCCGCCATTTTCCGTCAGGATCGCCCGATCCGCCCGCAGGGATCGACGATTGTCGAAGCTGGCGATGAAGTGTTTTTTATTGCCGCCAGTCAGCATATTCGTGCGGTGATGAGCGAGATGCAGCGGCTCGAAAAGCCCTATAAACGCATTATGCTGGTCGGCGGTGGCAATATCGGCTTTGGCCTGGCGCAGCGGCTGGAGAAGCAGTACAGCGTTAAGCTGATAGAACGTAATCAGCAGCGCGCGGCTGAACTGGCTGAACATCTGCAGGATACCATCGTGTTCTATGGCGATGCCTCGGATCAGGAACTGCTGGCAGAAGAGCATGTCGATCAGGTCGATCTGTTTATCGCCGTCACTAACGACGATGAAGCCAATATCATGTCAGCGATGCTGGCCAAAAAGATGGGCGCGAAAAAAGTGATGGTACTGATCCAGCGTCGCGCCTATGTCGATCTGGTGCAGGGCAGCGTGATCGACATTGCGATCTCACCGCAGCAGGCCACAATTTCTGCGCTGCTTGGCCACGTGCGCAAAGCCGATATTGTCGGCGTCTCTTCACTGCGCCGCGGTATTGCGGAAGCCATCGAGGCCATCGCCCACGGTGATGAAACCACTTCGCGCGTGGTCGGCCGCCTGATTGAAGATATTAAACTGCCGCCGGGCACAATTATCGGCGCGGTGGTGCGTGGTGATGACGTGATCATCGCCAATGATAATGTGCGTATTGAGCAAGGCGACCACGTGATCATGTTCCTCACCGACAAAAAGTTTGTGCCGGACGTTGAGCGTCTGTTCCAGCCGAGCCCGTTCTTCCTGTAACGCGTTGTGATTGGGCTGAAGTGAGAGTGGTGTTTAATCCATTGTTATAATGGCAATTACACGAAGGTTTGTTAGACTTTAGCCATTGGCCAAGGCAAGGAGATAACAATGAGTTTATTCAAAGAGTTTCGTGATTTTGCGATGCGCGGTAACGTGGTGGACCTGGCGGTTGGTGTGATCATCGGTGCTGCGTTCGGTAAGATCGTATCGTCACTGGTTGCAAACATCATTATGCCACCGCTCGGTTTACTGATTGGCGGCGTCGACTTTAAGCAGTTTAAATGGGTACTCAAGCCAGCAGAAGGCGATATCCCAGCGGTGGTGATGGAATACGGTAACTTTATTCAGACGGTATTTGATTTCATTATCGTGGCGTTTGCTATCTTCATTGCCATCAAAGTAATGAATAAACTGTATAAAAAGAAAGAAGTGGAAAAACCAGCGCCTAAACCGACTAATGAAGAAGTGCTGCTGACCGAGATTCGCGACCTGCTTAAGCAACAAAATAATAAAGTGTGATGAATAAAAGCCGCCTGTTCAGGCGGCTTTTTTGTCACTAAAGCAGAAGGCCAGAGGTAAACACTGTTGCTTACCGCTGGCCTCCTGATTCGCTCCCTTCGCGTGTTTATCTTTACGCCGGTAGCTGCCTTTCCCCTTCTGATTACGCTCAACACGCTGGCGATACAGCGGATCGTGTAACAGGGCTTCCAGGGCGTTATCGTTAATTTTGCCTTTTCGATGCTGATAGTGACTCATATCGTCCTCCGGTTAGTGATGGCGCAACTATAGTCCCTGCGCGCCAGAATTCAATCCTTGCTACAACAAATTTCAGGATGCGGATCTTCGCCGGTTTCCAGTGCCTCGAGGATCGAACAGCAGGCGCTACTGTGGCGGTCACCACAGCAGGTTTCCGCCAGCCGTTGCAGTGAGCGCTGCATGGTTTGCAGTTCGCCAATCATACTGTTCACCTCATTCAGCCGTTTCGCCACGATCGCTTTTGACTCTTCACAGGTGTGATGCTCTGGATCGATGCGGATCGACAGCAGGTCGCGGATCGATTCCAGGCTGAAACCAAGCTGCCGGCCGTAACGGATAAAACGCAGGCGCTGCAGATCGTTATCGCTGTACAGGCGGAAGCCGCCCTCGGTGCGTACCTCATGATCCATCATCTGCTGCTTTTCATAAAAGCGGATGGTGTCCGGCGTCACGTCCGCCAGTTTTGCCAGCTGGCCAATGCGATACATACTATTTCTCCTGCTGTAGCCGCTGACCGATCGCCGGGCGGTATTCGCCACGCAGAAAATCGGTGCTCATGCCAGCCTGCTGCAGCTTCATCTCCAGCAGCGTCAGGCGTTTGGCCAGTTCACGCGCCTCGCTGTCATCAGGATCGAGTTCGCGAAGCAAATCGCTCAGTGCCAGCGCGTCGCGGCGCATCTCCAGTTCCGGAGGGAGATAGCCGGAGTTTTTCAGCAGTCGCCAGGCACTGCGCAATTCTGCCGGCACACCACTGTCATCGTCCAGCGTGAACGGCGCACCTTCACCAGGCAGATTGCTCAGCTCGCCCTTTTCCTGAGCGGCGCGGATATGTTGTTCAGCCAGCTGATCGATAAGCCACATAGAAACCTCCTGCAGGCATGTCTGCCAACAGCATAGCGAATGGAGGGGAAATGGGAAGAAATGACAGGCAATAAAAAACCCGCCGAAGCGGGTTTTTTACGTTACTGCAAATTACTCTGCAGCAGCTTCTGCTTGAGCTTCTGGACGATCAACCAGCTCGATGTATGCCATCGGAGCGTTGTCACCAGCACGGAAGCCACACTTCAGAATGCGAGTGTAACCACCGGCACGGCTCGCGAAACGCGGGCCCAGCTCGTTAAACAGTTTTGCCACGATCTCGTTATCACGAGTACGGGCGAATGCCAGACGACGATTAGCTACGCTGTCGGTCTTGGCAAGAGTAATCAGCGGCTCAACTACGCGACGCAGCTCTTTGGCTTTCGGCAGAGTCGTCTTAATGATCTCATGACGAACCAGAGAACCAGCCATGTTGCGGAACATAGCCTGACGATGGCTGCTGTTGCGGTTCAGTTGACGACCACTCTTACGATGGCGCATGACCTTATCCTTCTCAGTGAAACCTTAACCTGCGATCCGGTTATTCATCAGCAATGCTTGCCGGTGGCCAGTTTTCCAGGCGCATGCCCAGAGACAGACCACGTGATGCGAGCACGTCTTTAATCTCGGTAAGAGATTTTTTACCCAGGTTAGGCGTTTTAAGCAGCTCAACCTCGGTACGCTGTACCAGATCACCGATGTAGTGGATAGCTTCTGCCTTGAGGCAGTTAGCAGAGCGGACAGTCAATTCCAGATCGTCAACAGGGCGCAGCAGGATCGGATCGAATTCTGGTTTCTCTTCTTTGACTTCCGGCTGACGTACATCACGTAAGTCAACGAAAGCTTCCAGTTGTTCTGCCAGGATGGTTGCCGCACGACGAATCGCCTCTTCAGGATCGATTGTGCCGTTGGTTTCCATTTCGATGACCAGCTTGTCCAGGTCGGTGCGCTGTTCTACACGCGCTGCTTCAACATTGTAGGCGATACGGTCTACAGGGCTGTAGCAAGCGTCAACCAACAGACGGCCGATTGGGCGCTCATCTTCTTCCGAATGAATTCGGGCAGAAGCCGGCACATAACCACGACCACGCTGAACTTTGATACGCATGCTAATAGATGCGTTTTCATCGGTCAGATGGCAGATCACATGCTGCGGCTTGACGATTTCGACATCACCGTCGTGGGTAATGTCGGCTGCAGTCACAGGGCCAATGCCAGATTTATTCAGAGTGAGGATGACTTCATCTTTACCCTGAACTCTTACCGCCAGCCCTTTCAGATTGAGCAGGATTTCCAGGATATCTTCCTGTACGCCCTCTTTGGTGGAGTACTCGTGCAGCACGCCATCAATCTCAACCTCGGTCACCGCGCAACCCGGCATGGAAGAAAGCAGAATACGGCGCAGTGCGTTACCAAGAGTATGGCCAAAGCCACGCTCTAACGGCTCAAGGGTCACCTTGGCGTGCGTCGAACTCACTTGCTCGATATCTACCAGGCGCGGTTTTAGAAACTCTGTCACAGAACCCTGCATTGTGTCCTCTCTTTGGTACTAAGCTTTACTTGGAGTAAAGCTCGACGATCAGGTGTTCGTTAATGTCCGCAGACAGATCGGTACGCTCAGGAATACGCTTGAACACACCTTCCATCTTAGTCGCATCAACTTCCAGCCAGGTTGGCTTTTCACGCTGCTCAGCCAGCTCCAGAGCGGCCTTCACGCGAGATTGCTTTTTGGCTTTCTCACGGATGCTTACGACATCATTCGGAGATACCTGATAAGAAGCGATGTTAACAACGCGACCGTTTACCATTACAGATTTGTGGCTAACCAGCTGACGTGCTTCTGCACGAGTGGCACCAAAGCCCATACGGTAAACTACGTTATCCAGACGACCTTCCAGCAGAGCTAACAGGTTTTCACCGGTGTTGCCTTTCAGACGCGCTGCTTCTTTATAGTAGTTACGGAACTGACGCTCCAGCACGCCGTAGATACGACGAACTTTTTGCTTTTCACGTAACTGGCCGCCGTAATCAGAAAGACGCGGTTTACGCGCACCATGCTGACCAGGGGCTTGTTCAATTTTGCACTTGGAATCAATCGCGCGAACGCCAGACTTAAGGAATAAGTCAGTGCCCTCACGACGGCTCAGCTTGAGCTTAGGACCCAAATATCTTGCCATTTTCTTTCTCCAACTAACCTAAAAAACGGAACGTTAAACGCGACGTTTTTTCGGCGGACGACAACCGTTGTGAGGGATCGGAGTCACATCAGTAATATTAGTGATGCGGAAACCAGCGGCGTTCAGAGCACGAATAGTAGATTCGCGGCCTGGACCCGGACCCTTAACCATAACTTCCAGGTTCTTAATACCGTAATCTTTCACGGCTTCTGCACAGCGCTCTGCAGCGACCTGAGCAGCAAACGGAGTAGATTTACGTGAACCGCGGAAACCGGAACCACCGGCGGTTGCCCAACCCAGTGCGTTACCCTGACGATCAGTAATAGTAACGATGGTGTTGTTAAAAGACGCATGGACATGAGCCACGCCATCTGAGACTTGTTTTCTTACACGCTTACGTGCACGAACTGGTGCCTTTGCCATTATTTACTCACCCCGATTATTTCTTGATCGGTTTACGCGGACCCTTACGGGTACGTGCGTTGGTCTTAGTACGCTGACCGCGCACCGGCAGACCACGACGATGGCGTAAACCACGGTAGCAACCAAGGTCCATCAGACGCTTGATGCTCAGGGTGATTTCACGGCGCAGATCACCTTCAACAACGAATTTACCAACTGCTTCACGCAGCTGATCAATTTGTTCTTCAGACAGCTCACTGATCTTAACATTTTCAGCGATGCCCGTTTCAGCACAGATGGCTTTAGAACGGGTTTTGCCGATACCGAAGATCGAAGTTAATGCGATAACGGTATGTTTTTGATCAGGAATGTTAATGCCTGCTATACGGGCCACTATGCACTCCTATAATTAAATAAATGCGTACCATGCTGAAAAGCCCGTTTTCAGGATACTCAAATGGAAACGCATCGACATACAAAAGATTGGCTGGCTAATCTAGCCAGCTCAACCCGACTTTGCAAGAAAAATATGTGACTTAATCAGCCCTGGCGCTGTTTATGCTTAGGCTCGGAGCTGCAGATCACACGTACGACACCGTCGCGACGAATGATTTTGCAGTTACGACATAATTTCTTGACGGAAGCACGAACTTTCATTTTTACTCTCCGTAACTTCTCAAGCTACTGAATTAACGGCCATAGCCTTTCAGGTTAGCTTTCTTCAATGCAGACTCGTACTGACTGGACATCATCAGAGTTTGCACTTGAGCCATAAAGTCCATGATGACAACCACTACAATCAGCAGCGAGGTGCCGCCAAAGTAGAAGGGAACCTTCATGGCATCACGCATGAACTCCGGGATCAGGCAGATAAAAGTAATATACAGTGCGCCGATTAAGGTCAGACGTGTCATTACTTTATCGATGTACTTCGCCGTTTGCTCTCCCGGACGAATTCCCGGTACGAATGCACCAGACTTCTTCAGGTTATCTGCTGTTTCACGCGGGTTGAAAACCAACGCCGTGTAGAAGAAACAGAAGAAGATGATTGCAGTCGCATAGAGTAGCACATAAAGCGGCTGTCCTGGCTGCAAATACAGCGAAATTGTTGTCAGCCAGTTCCAACCGGTACCGCCCCCGAACCAGGATGCTATCGTCGCCGGGAACAGGATAATGCTGGAAGCAAAGATAGCTGGGATTACGCCCGCCATGTTCACTTTCAACGGTAAATGTGTGCTCTGTGCAGCATATACACGACGACCTTGCTGACGTTTAGCGTAGTTGACCACAATGCGGCGCTGGCCACGCTCAACGAAAATAACAAAGAACGTCACTGCAAATACAAGAACTGCAACCAACAGCAACAGAAGGAAGTGCAGGTCGCCTTGCCGCGCTTGCTCGATGGTATGGCCAATGGCCGGCGGTAAACCCGCAACAATACCCGCGAAGATAATGATCGAAATACCGTTACCGATACCTCGTTCAGTAATCTGTTCGCCCAGCCACATCAGGAACATGGTTCCGGTAACCAGACTTACAACAGCGGTAAAGTAGAAAGCAAAGCCTGGATTTAATACCAGGCCCTGCATTCCAGGCATATTCGGCAGACCGGTAGCAATACCGATCGACTGGAATATAGCCAGAACCAGTGTGCCGTAGCGAGTGTACTGGCTGATCTTACGACGACCAGCTTCACCCTCTTTCTTAATCTCGGCCAACGCGGGATGAACCACCGTCAGCAGCTGGATAATAATAGAGGCCGAAATATACGGCATAATACCCAGCGCGAAGATTGAGGCACGACTGAGAGCACCACCAGAGAACATGTTAAACATTTCAATGATGGTGCCACGCTGTTGCTCAAGCAGTTTGGCAAGTACAGTGGCATCGATACCGGGGATTGGAATAAAAGAGCCAATACGGAAGACAATCAGTGCACCGATTACAAACAACAGTCTGCGCTTCAGTTCACCAAAGCCACCTTTGGCACTTTGAAAATCTAATCCCGGTTGCTTTGCCATCTGCTACTTATTCCTCGATTTTACCGCCAGCAGCTTCGATTGCAGCACGAGCACCTTTGGTGACACGCAGACCACGAATCGTAACAGGTGCAGATACTTCACCAGACAGGATCACTTTCGCGAACTCAATCTGTACACCGATGATGTTAGCTGCTTTCAGCGTGTTCAGGTCGACGATACCGCCTTCCACTTTCGCCAGATCAGACAGACGCACTTCTGCAGTCACGAATGATTTGCGCGAGGTGAAGCCGAACTTCGGCAGACGACGGTACAGAGGCATCTGACCACCCTCGAAACCACGACGTACGCCACCGCCAGAACGAGACTTCTGACCTTTGTGACCACGACCGCCGGTTTTACCGAGGCCAGAACCGATACCACGGCCCAGACGCTTGGAAGCGTGTTTAGACCCTTCGGCCGGAGACAGAGTGTTTAAACGCATCTCTTACTCCTCCACTTTCAGCATGTAAGAAATCGCGTTGATCATACCGCGTACAGCTGGCGTGTCTTCACGCTCAACGGTGTGACCAATACGACGCAGACCCAGACCAACCAGAGTGGCTTTGTGCTTAGGCAGGCGGCCGATTGAGCTACGGGTTTGTGTAATTTTGATTGTCTTAGCCATCGTGATTACCCCAGAATTTCTTCAACGGATTTACCACGCTTGGCAGCAACCATATCCGGAGACTTCATATTGCCCAGGCCGTCGATAGTTGCACGAACCACGTTGATCGGGTTGGTGGAACCATAGGCTTTAGCCAGAACGTTATGAACTCCAGCGACTTCCAGAACGGCGCGCATTGCACCACCGGCGATGATACCGGTACCTTCAGAAGCCGGCTGCATGAACACACGAGAACCCGTGTGCGCACCTTTAACCGGGTGCTGCAGGGTGCCGTGAGTCAGCGCGACATTAACCATATTGCGACGAGCTTTTTCCATCGCTTTCTGGATCGCTGCTGGAACTTCACGCGCTTTACCGTAACCAAAACCAACGCGGCCGTTACCATCACCCACTACAGTCAGAGCGGTGAAGGAGAAAATACGACCACCTTTCACAGTTTTAGAGACACGGTTTACCGCGATCAGTTTTTCCTGCAGGTCGCCAGCTTGTTTCTCGATGTGTGCCATCTTAGACCTCTACCTTAGAACTGAAGGCCAGCTTCACGAGCAGCATCTGCAAGTGCCTGGACGCGACCATGATATTGGAAACCGGAACGGTCGAAAGAAACATCTTTGATGCCTTTTTCGATAGCGCGCTCAGCCAGAGCTTTACCTACAGCTGCAGCGGCGTCTTTGTTACCGGTATACTTCAGTTGTTCAGCGATAGCTTTTTCTACAGTAGAAGCAGCAACCAGAACTTCGGAACCGTTCGGGGCGATTACCTGTGCGTAAATGTGACGCGGGGTACGATGTACCACCAGGCGAGTAGCACCCAGCTCTTTGAGCTTGCGACGTGCACGGGTCGCACGACGGATACGAGCAGATTTCTTATCCATAGTGTTACCTTACTTCTTCTTAGCCTCTTTGGTACGCACGACTTCGTCGGCGTAACGAACACCCTTGCCTTTGTAAGGCTCAGGACGACGGTAGGCGCGCAGATCAGCTGCAACCTGACCAATCAGCTGTTTATCAGCGCCTTTCAGCACGATCTCAGTCTGAGTTGGACATTCAGCAGTGATGCCGGCCGGCAGTGCATGGTCAACCGGGTGAGAGAAGCCCAGGGCCAGACTCACAGAGTTGCCTTTAACAGCTGCACGATAACCAACACCAACCAGTTGCAGCTTCTTGGTGAAGCCTTCGGTAACACCGATAACCATGCCGTTCAGCAGCGCACGGGCAGTACCTGCCTGTGCCCAACCATCCGCATAACCTTCGCGTGGAGCGAAAGTCAGGGCGTTGTCTGCATGCTTAACTTCTACAGCACTGTTGATAGTACGAGTCAGCTCGCCGTTTTTGCCTTTGATCGAAACTTCCTGACCGTTGAGTTTTACCTCTACGCCGGCAGGAACAACGACAGGTGCTTTTGCAACACGAGACATTTTATCCTCCGATTACGCTACGTAGCAGATAATTTCGCCACCAAGACCAGCCTGGCGCGCTGCACGATCAGTCATGACACCTTTAGAGGTAGAAATTACAGCAATGCCCAGACCGGCCATAACTTTTGGCAGCTCATCTTTTTTCTTATAGATGCGCAGACCTGGACGGCTAACACGCTGAATGCTTTCTACAACAGCTTTACCCTGGAAGTACTTAAGAGTCAGTTCCAGTTCCGGCTTGATGTCGCCTTCGATTTTAAAATCTTGAATATAGCCTTCTTCCTTCAGCACGTTGGCAATTGCCACTTTCAGCTTGGAGGAAGGCATAGAGACCGCAACTTTGTTCGCGGCCTGACCGTTACGGATACGGGTCAGCATATCCGCGATCGGATCTTGCATGCTCATCTGTGTTACTCCCGTGATTCAAATGGTGACAATTACCAGCTAGCCTTTTTCAGACCCGGGATTTCACCGCGCATTGCGGCTTCACGGACCTTGATACGGCTCAACCCAAACTTCCGCAGGAAACCGTGCGGACGACCTGTCTGACGGCAGCGGTTACGCTGACGTGAAGGGCTGGAATCACGCGGCAGACTCTGCAGCTTGAGAACGGCGTTCCAACGGTCTTCGTCGGATGCGTTCACATCAGAAATGATCGCTTTCAGTTCAGCGCGTTTTGCGAAGAACTTGTCTGCTAATTTCACACGCTTAACTTCGCGTGCTTTCATAGATTGCTTAGCCATTAAGTAACCCTACCTTACTTGCGGAACGGGAAGTCAAAGGCAGCCAGCAGAGCACGGCCTTCATCATCAGATTTCGCAGTAGTGGTAATGGTGATATCCAAACCACGAACGCGATCGACTTTGTCGTAGTCGATTTCTGGGAAGATGATCTGCTCACGAACGCCCATGCTGTAGTTACCACGACCGTCGAAAGACTTCGCGGACAGACCACGGAAGTCACGGATACGCGGTACAGCAATAGTGATCAGACGCTCAAAGAACTCCCACATGCGCTCGCCACGCAGAGTTACTTTACAGCCGATCGGATAGCCCTGACGGATTTTGAAGCCTGCAACTGATTTGCGTGCTTTGGTGATCAGCGGTTTTTGACCGGAGATTGCTGCCAGGTCAGCTGCTGCGTTATCCAGCAGTTTCTTGTCAGCGATCGCTTCACCAACACCCATGTTCAGGGTGATCTTCTCGACCCGAGGGACTTGCATGACAGAATTGTAGCCAAACTCTGTCATGAGTTTCTGGACTACTTCGTCTTTGTAGTAATCATGCAGTTTCGCCATCGTACTACTCCAAATTACTTGATAGTTTCGCTGTTAGACTTGAAGAAACGGACTTTTTTACCGTCTTCGAATCTAAAGCCTACACGGTCAGCCTTGCCGGTTGCCGCATTGAAGATTGCAACGTTAGAAACCTGAATAGCAGCTTCTTTTTCAACGATGCCGCCTGGTTGGTTCAGAGCCGGAACCGGCTTCTGGTGTTTCTTAACCAGGTTGATACCTTCAACGATGACCTTACCAGAAGTCAGGACATTCTTTACTTTACCGCGTTTACCTTTGTCTTTACCGGTAAGCACGATAACTTCGTCGTTACGACGGATTTTCGCTGCCATTGTTCGCTCCTTAGAGTACTTCTGGTGCCAGAGAGATAATTTTCATGAACTTTTCAGTACGAAGTTCACGAGTTACCGGCCCAAAAATACGCGTTCCGATAGGCTGCTCGCTGTTATTGTTCAGAATAACGCATGCATTACCATCGAAGCGAATGACAGAACCGTCCGGGCGACGAACACCCTTCCTGGTGCGCACCACTACCGCTTTCAGGACATCACCTTTTTTCACCTTGCCACGCGGAATTGCTTCCTTGATGGTCACTTTGATGATATCGCCGACGCCTGCGTAGCGACGGTGCGAGCCACCCAGAACCTTGATACACATTACGCGACGTGCACCGGAGTTGTCGGCGACGTTCAGCATAGTCTGTTCTTGGATCATTTTAGTGCTCCGCTAATGTCAACTACTACTTCGGGACCCAAACCTCAGGTCGTTAAAAAGCCCCATAATTGAGGGCGCGGCATTATAACACCGGTTCTCGCAGATGGGTAGAAAAAATGAACGGCTCCATAGAGCCGTTCATTTTGTTTTTAGAGGAAGCGGATTCTATTACAGAATCGCTTTCTCTACAACGCGAACCAGAGTCCAGGACTTAGTCTTGGACAGTGGACGGGTTTCGCGGATTTCAACCACGTCACCAATACCACACTCGTTGTTCTCGTCATGGATGTGCAGCTTAGTCGTACGCTTAATGAATTTACCGTAGATCGGGTGCTTCACGAAACGCTCGATAGCAACAACAGCAGATTTCTGCATTTTGTCACTAACAACACGACCCTGCAGAGTACGGATTTTATCGGTCATTACGCCGCCTTCTCAGTCAGTAAAGTCTTAACGCGTGCAACATCACGGCGAACTTGCTTCAGCAGATGGGTCTGCTGCAGCTGGCCAGATGCTGCCTGCATGCGCAGGTTAAACTGCTCGCGCAGGAGGTTAAGCAGCTCAGTGTTCAGCTCTTCAACGCTTTTTTCACGCAGCTCAGTTGCTTTCATTACATCACCGTCTTAGTTACAAAGGTGGTTTTGATAGGCAGTTTTGCTGCTGCCAGCTTGAATGCTTCACGGGCCAGCTCTTCCGGTACACCGTCCATTTCATACAGGACTTTACCAGGCTGGATCAGGGCAACCCAATACTCCACGTTACCCTTACCTTTACCCATACGCACTTCCAGCGGCTTCTCGGTGATTGGTTTGTCCGGGAATACACGGATCCAAATCTTACCTTGACGCTTAACTGCACGGGTCATAGCACGACGTGCTGCTTCGATCTGACGAGCAGTCAGACGACCACGGCCAACAGCTTTCAGACCGAAAGTACCGAAGCTAACATCCGTACCCTGCGCCAGACCGCGGTTACGGCCTTTGTGCACTTTACGGAATTTCGTACGCTTTGGTTGTAACATCAGCGACTCTCCTTACTTACGGCCTTTACGCTGCTGCTTTTTAGGTTGAGCAGCCGGTTCCGGTTGTTCAACAGCAGCCATACCACCCAGGATCTCACCTTTGAAGATCCATACCTTAACGCCGATTACACCATAAGTGGTGTGCGCTTCAGAGGTGTTGTAGTCAATGTCAGCACGCAGAGTGTGCAGCGGTACACGACCTTCACGGTACCATTCGGTACGTGCGATCTCAGCACCGCCCAGACGGCCGCTAACTTCAACTTTGATACCTTTAGCGCCCAGACGCATTGCGTTCTGTACAGCACGCTTCATCGCACGACGGAACATCACACGACGCTCCAGCTGTGAAGTGATGCTGTCAGCAACCAGTTTTGCGTCCAGTTCCGGTTTACGGACTTCGGCGATATTGATCTGTGCAGGAACGCCAGCGATGTTCGCTACGACCGTGCGCAGTTTTTCAACGTCTTCACCTTTTTTACCGATAACGATACCCGGGCGAGCGGTGTGAATGGTCACACGGATGCTCTTAGCCGGACGCTCGATAACGATGCGAGATACAGACGCTTTTGCCAGTTCTTTGTTCAGGAACTGACGTACTTTAAAGTCGCTGTCCAGGTTGTCAGCGAATTCTTTGGTGTTCGCAAACCAGGTAGAGTTCCATGGTTTTACAATACCCAGGCGAATACCATTAGGATGTACTTTCTGACCCATTGCTAGTCTCCAGAGTCTCAGCGATCGGACACAACCACAGTAATGTGGCTGGTGCGCTTCAGGATGCGATCTGCACGACCTTTAGCACGCGGCATAATGCGCTTCATGCTAGGGCCTTCATCTACGAAAATTTTCGCAACTTTCAGATCGTCGATATCAGCGCCATCGTTGTGTTCGGCGTTAGCAATGGCAGATTCCAGGACTTTCTTAACCAGTACAGCCGCTTTCTTGTTGGTGTAAGTCAGAATATCCAGAGCCTGCGACACTTTCTTACCGCGAATCAGGTCAGCAACAAGGCGAACCTTCTGAGCAGAAGAACGAGCATGGCGATGTTGAGCAATAGTTTCCATCTCTTCCTCCTACTTATTTCTTCTTGGCTTTCTTATCAGCAGCGTGGCCGCGATAAGTACGTGTCGGTGCAAATTCACCCAGCTTGTGGCCGACCATTTCGTCGGAAACAAAGACAGGAACGTGCTGACGACCATTATGGACAGCGATGGTCAAACCGATCATGTTAGGGAAGATCGTTGAACGACGGGACCAAGTGCGCAGGGGCTTCTTGTCACCGCTTTCCACCGCTTTCTCTACCTTCTTCAGCAAGTGCAGGTCAATAAAAGGACCTTTCTTGAGAGAACGTGGCATGGCTTATCCTCTAAAATTATTTGCTACGGCGACGTACGATAAATTTATCAGTACGCTTGTTGCTACGGGTCTTCTTACCTTTGGTCTGAACGCCCCACGGAGTTACCGGGTGCTTACCAAAGTTACGACCTTCACCACCACCGTGCGGGTGATCGACTGGGTTCATCGCAGTACCGCGAACGGTAGGACGAACACCACGCCAACGGGTTGCACCGGCTTTACCCAGAACGCGCAGCATGTGCTCAGCGTTACCGACTTCGCCCAAGGTTGCGCGGCAGTCAGCTTCGACTTTACGCATTTCGCCTGAACGCAGACGCAGGGTAACGTAGGAACCTTCACGCGCAACGATCTGCACGTAAGCACCAGCAGAACGGGCAATCTGACCGCCTTTACCTGGTTTCATTTCTACGTTATGCACGGTTGAACCAACCGGGATGTTACGCATCGGCAGGGTGTTACCTGCTTTGATCGCAGCATCAACGCCAGACTGAATCTGGTCGCCAGCTTTCAGGCCTTTAGGGGCCAGGATGTAACGGCGCTCGCCATCTTTGTACAGAACCAGTGCGATGTTCGCAGAACGGTTCGGATCGTACTCAAGACGCTCAACAACTGCCGGGATACCATCTTTGTTGCGTTTGAAGTCAACAATACGGTAAGCCTGCTTGTGACCACCACCGATATGACGGGTAGTGATACGACCATTGTTGTTACGACCACCGGATTTGCTGTTTTTTTCAACCAGCGCGGCAAAAGGCTTGCCTTTGTGCAGCTCAGGGTTCACCACTTTAACAACGTGACGACGACCCGGAGATGTCGGTTTACATTTAACAACTGCCATTGTCTTTCTCCTCCGACTTACTCAGCGCCGCCGACGAAGTCCAGGTTCTGGCCTTCTTTCAGGGTGACGTAAGCTTTTTTCCAGTCGCTACGACGACCGATACGCTGTCCGTGACGCTTAACTTTACCCTTAACAACCAGGGTGTTTACGTCTTTCACTTCTACTTCGAACAGTTTCTCAACAGCAGCAACGATCTCTGCTTTGGTCGCGTCTTTGGCAACTTTGAGAACGATGGTATTGGTTTTTTCCATCGCGGTTGATGCTTTTTCAGATACGTGCGGCGCGCGCAGTACTTTCAGCAGACGTTCTTCACGGATCATGCCAGCATCTCCTCAACTTGCTTAACTGCTTCTGCAGTCATAACGACTTTGTCGAAGGCGATCAGGCTAACTGGGTCGATACCCGCTGCATCACGCACGTCAACCTTGTACAGGTTACGCGCAGCCAGGAACAGATTCTCATCCAGTTCACCGGTGATGATCAGCACGTCTTCCAGCGCCATGTCTTTCAGTTTCTGTACCAGCAGCTTAGTTTTAGGCGCTTCAACAGAGAACGACTCGACAACGATCAGACGGTCCTGACGTACCAGCTCGGACAGGATGCTTTTCAGCGCGCCGCGGTACATCTTTTTGTTAACTTTTTGACTGTGGTCCTGTGGACGCGCAGCGAAGGTCACGCCACCTGAACGCCAGATCGGGCTCTTGATAGAACCTGAACGCGCACGGCCGGTGCCTTTCTGACGCCATGGCTTTTTGCCTGAACCAGTTACTTCAGCACGAGTTTTCTGCGCGCGAGTACCCTGACGAGCACCTGCAGCGTAAGCAACAACAACCTGGTGAACCAGCGCTTCGTTGAAATCACGACCGAAGGTAGTTTCGGAAACAGTCAGCGCGCTCTGCGCGTCTTTCAGTACTAATTCCATTGCTATCCCCTTACGCCTTCACAGCTGGTTTAACAATCAGGTCGCTGCCGGTTGCACCCGGGACAGCACCTTTGACCAGCAGCAGGTTGCGCTCAGCGTCAACACGTACTACTTCCAGGCTCTGAACGGTTACGCGCTCATTACCCAGCTGACCAGCCATTTTCTTGCCTTTGAACACTTTGCCCGGAGTCTGGTTCTGACCGATAGAACCCGGAACGCGGTGAGACAAGGAGTTACCGTGTGTAGCGTCCTGGGTACGGAAGTTCCAGCGCTTAACGGTACCTGCGAAACCTTTACCTTTAGAGGTACCGGTAACGTCTACTTTTTTAACGTCAGCGAAAATTTCAACACTGATGCTCTGGCCAACAGAGTATTCTTCACCTTCGGTGCGGAATTCCCACAGACCACGGCCAGCTTCAACGCCAGCTTTAGCAAAATGACCTGCTTCCGGCTTACCAACACGGTTTGCTTTTTTTGCACCGGTGGTAACCTGGATCGCCTGGTAACCATCGTTTTCCAGACCTTTGACCTGGGTAACGCGGTTTGCTTCAACTTCGATTACGGTTACTGGGATTGAAACGCCTTCTTCAGTGAAGATGCGCGTCATGCCCACTTTTTTACCGACTAAACCAATCATTGTATCAACCTCTCAATCGCTCGATGACCTGATTAACCCAGGCTGATCTGCACGTCAACACCGGCAGCCAGATCCAGACGCATCAGAGCATCAACGGTTTTTTCAGTTGGCTCAACGATGTCTACCAGACGCTTGTGAGTGCGGATTTCGTACTGATCACGCGCATCTTTGTTAACGTGCGGAGAGATCAGAACGGTGAAGCGCTCTTTGCGAGTCGGCAGCGGGATCGGACCACGTACCTGCGCACCAGTGCGCTTGGCAGTCTCGACGATTTCCGCGGTTGATTGATCGATCAGGCGATGATCAAACGCTTTAAGACGGATACGGATTCTTTGGTTCGACATGAGACCAAGGCTCCAAACATTTTATAAACGAAAAAAATTACTACCCGCACCCATTACGATTGATGGGGGAGTGTAATCGTTCAGCATATAACTCCCCAATCGGGAGTATTGTCAGGCGATACACTAATCGCTATCGCCTGCGATTCTGCTCGAATCGCGCCACACCAATATCGGCAGGCCCGCGCATTATACGCAAATCTGTTCAGGAAGCAACCCATGCTGCGTTTTTAACCGCAAAAGCACGCGCCGGTAAAAAAGCCCGCACGGGGCGGGCTGCAATCAACAGGTGGAACGGCACGGCAAACGCTACTTATCGCCCTCTTCTTTCAGCTGGGCCTGCAGATAGTTTTGCAGACCCAATTTCTGAATCAGGTCGAGCTCAGTTTCCAGCCAGTCGATATGGTGCTCTTCATCCGCCAGAATCTCGATCATCATGTCGCGGCTGACGTAATCATGAACTTTATCGGCGTAAGCAATCGCTTCGCGTAAGTCTTTCGCCCCTTCCAGTTCGAGCGTCAAATCCGATTGCAGCATTTCCGGTACGTCTTCACCAATGCGCAGCCGGCCGAGATCCTGCAGATTAGGAATGCCTTCGAGAAACAAAATGCGTTCGATGTACTTGTCCGCATGTTTCATTTCATCAATGGATTCATGGTATTCGACATCGTTGAGGCGTATCAGGCCCCAGTTTTTGAACATGCGCGCATGTAGAAAGTACTGGTTGATTGCAACCAGTTCATTTCCCAGCAATTTATTGAGGTGAGTAATGATTTTGCCGTCGCCCTTCATTTTGCTTCCTCCGCTTGCAGATAAATAGAGCGTAGATGCGGATAAAAAGAAGTCAAAAAAACGCGACAGTTTTTGGGGTTATTCAGGCGAAGCGGATGTGCAGTTACGCTATCTCTTTGTAAAGCGGCACGTTTTTCATTTCATCATCCATAATCTCGCGCGCCACACGAATACACTTGCCGCACTGCTTGCCGACAGGCACCAGCTGGCGTAGTTGCTGAATCGATTTGGGTTGATAACGGCGGACAACTTCACGCAGGGTTCGGTCGCTTACGGCATTACACAGACAGACGTACATTTACAGCCCACTCCAGTACAATTTCTGATCAAAGTTTAAATGAGAATGGTTTTTATTTCAACGTAGCTTTTGTGTGGGATTAGTGGTGCCGGTCAATGCAAAGCAAAAAAAAAGAGCACCGAAGTGCTCTTTTTCATGCTGCGGTGGCAACCGGAGTTACCACCGTTATTAACGCAATTAAGCGAGAACTTCAGCAACAACGCCCGCGCCAACGGTACGGCCGCCTTCGCGGATTGCGAAACGCAGACCCTGGTCCATCGCGATTGGGTGGATCAGCTCAACGGTCATTTTGATGTTGTCGCCTGGCATTACCATCTCAACGCCTTCTGGCAGTTCGATGTTGCCGGTCACATCAGTAGTACGGAAGTAGAACTGTGGACGGTAGCCTTTGAAGAACGGAGTATGACGGCCGCCTTCGTCTTTAGACAGTACGTACACTTCTGATACGAACTTGGTGTGTGGCTTGATGGTGCCTGGCTTAGCCAGAACCTGACCACGCTGGATCTCTTCACGCTTGATACCGCGCAGCAGAACACCACAGTTCTCGCCTGCCTGACCCTGGTCCAGCAGTTTGCGGAACATTTCAACACCGGTACAGGTAGACTTGGCAGTCGCTTTGATACCAACGATTTCTACTTCGTCGCCCACTTTCACGATGCCGCGCTCAACACGACCGGTAACAACGGTACCACGGCCAGAGATTGAGAATACGTCTTCGATTGGCAGCAGGAACGGCAGATCGATAGCACGTACTGGATCTGGAATGTAAGTATCCAGGTGACCAGCCAGCTCAACGACTTTCGCTTCCCACTCAGCGTCGCCTTCCAGCGCTTTCAGCGCAGAACCGCGTACGATTGGGGTATCGTCGCCTGGGAAGTCGTACTGAGACAGCAGATCGCGAACTTCCATCTCAACCAGTTCCAGCAGCTCTTCGTCATCAACCATGTCGCACTTGTTCAGGAACACGATGATGTAAGGAACGCCAACCTGACGGCCCAGCAGGATGTGCTCACGGGTCTGAGGCATTGGGCCATCAGTCGCAGCAACAACCAGGATCGCGCCGTCCATCTGCGCAGCACCGGTGATCATGTTTTTCACATAGTCGGCGTGGCCTGGGCAGTCAACGTGTGCGTAGTGACGGGACGGGGTTTCATATTCAACGTGAGAGGTGTTGATGGTGATACCACGAGCCTTCTCTTCTGGTGCGTTATCGATCTGATCGAATGCACGAGCCTGGCCGCCGTAGGTTTTAGCCAGAACGGTGGTGATGGCTGCAGTCAGGGTGGTTTTACCGTGGTCAACGTGACCGATGGTGCCCACGTTTACGTGCAGTTTGTTACGTTGAAATTGCTCTTTCGCCATGGCGATAATCCTTACGTTATGCCTTCATCAGTGATGAAGGCATCAGTTCACAATTTTTAAACCGTAGCCTTATTTGCTACGAGCTTCAATAACGGCCTGAGCGACGTTGTTCGGCGCATCATCGTACTTCAGGAACTCCATGGAGTAAGAAGCACGGCCTTTGGTCAGAGAACGCAACTGAGTCGCGTATCCGAACATTTCAGACAGCGGAACTTCAGCGTGAATCTGAACGCCAGTCGCGTTAGATTCCTGACCTTTCAGCATACCACGACGGCGGCTCAGGTCACCGATAACGTCACCGGTGTTCTCTTCTGGGGTTTCTACTTCAACCTTCATGATTGGCTCAAGCAGAACCGGCTGTGCTTTCTTAAAGCCATCTTTGAAGGCGATAGAAGCGGCCAGTTTAAACGCCAGCTCAGAGGAGTCAACGTCATGGTAAGAACCGAAGTGCAGACGCACGCCCAGGTCAACTACCGGGTAACCGGCCAGTGGACCAGACTTCAGCTGCTCCTGGATACCTTTATCAACCGCAGGGATGTATTCACCAGGAATCACACCACCTTTGATATCGTTGACAAATTCGTAGCCTTTCGGATTCGAACCCGGCTCCAGTGGGTACATGTCGATAACAACATGACCGTACTGACCACGACCACCAGACTGCTTGGCGTGTTTACCTTCGATATCGGTAACTTTAGAGCGAATCGCTTCGCGGTAAGCAACCTGAGGTTTACCGACGTTCGCTTCAACGTTGAATTCACGCTTCATGCGGTCAACGATGATGTCGAGGTGCAGCTCACCCATACCAGCGATGATGGTCTGGTTAGACTCTTCGTCAGTCCATACGCGGAATGACGGGTCTTCTTTCGCCAGACGACCCAGAGCCAGACCCATTTTTTCCTGGTCAGCTTTGGTTTTCGGCTCAACGGCGATAGAAATTACCGGCTCAGGGAATTCCATACGCTCCAGAATGATCGGGTTAGATGGATCACACAGGGTATCACCGGTGATCACGTCTTTCAGACCGATTGCTGCAGCGATGTCGCCTGCGCGAACTTCGCTGATCTCTTCACGTTTGTTGGCGTGCATCTGAACGATACGACCGAAACGCTCACGTGCAGATTTCACGGAGTTCAGTACGGTATCGCCCGAGTTAACCACACCCGAGTAAACGCGGAAGAAGGTCAGGTTACCTACGAACGGGTCGTTGGCAATTTTGAACGCCAGTGCAGAGAACGGCTCGTCGTCAGTTGCGTGACGCTCAGCCGGGGTATCTTTACCGTCGTCCAGGATACCGTTGATCGCCGGAACGTCAGTTGGTG
Source organism: Pantoea sp. R102 (assembly GCF_004916815.1). Lineage (NCBI taxonomy): Bacteria > Pseudomonadati > Pseudomonadota > Gammaproteobacteria > Enterobacterales > Erwiniaceae > Pantoea > Pantoea sp. R102. Next base: position 13,516 of record NZ_SDFT01000009.1, on the reverse strand, counting down.
CTGGCAGATATTCAACCACTGCATCCAGCATCGCCTGAACACCTTTGTTCTTAAATGCAGAACCACAGGTCACGAGGATGATCTCGTTGTTCAGTACGCGCTTACGCAGAGCAGATTTGATCTCTTCTTCAGACAGTTCTTCACCGCTAAAGAATTTCTCCATCAGCTCTTCAGAAGCTTCAGCAGCTGCTTCAATCAGCTTGCCACGCCACTCTTCAGCCAGTTCCTGCAACTCAGCACGGATATCTTCGTAAACGAAGGTAGTACCCTGATCGGCGTCGTTCCAGTTGATCTCTTTCATCTTGATCAGGTCAACAACACCGGTGAAGTTCTCTTCTGCGCCGATAGCCAGCTGCAGTGGAACCGGAGTCGCGCCCAGACGTGATTCGATCTGACCAACAACTTTCAGGAAGTTCGCACCCATACGGTCCATTTTGTTAACGAACGCGATACGTGGAACTTTATATTTGTTTGCCTGACGCCATACGGTTTCAGACTGCGGCTGCACGCCACCTACTGCACAGTAAACCATTACTGCGCCGTCGAGCACACGCATAGAACGTTCTACTTCGATGGTGAAGTCAACGTGTCCCGGGGTGTCGATGATGTTGATGCGGTGCGGCTCAAACTGCTTCGCCATACCTGACCAGAACGCAGTGGTCGCTGCAGAGGTGATGGTAATACCACGCTCCTGCTCCTGCGCCATCCAGTCCATGGTTGCAGCGCCATCGTGCACTTCACCGATTTTGTGGTTAACACCGGTGTAGAACAGGATACGCTCGGTGGTAGTGGTTTTACCGGCGTCAATGTGTGCGCTGATACCGATGTTACGGTAGCGCGCAATGGGTGTTGTACGAGCCATTTGATTCCTCTGATTCTCGGACGTTCAATGTAAGTCGACCCCAGCGGGTTGGCTGAATGAGCGCCCGCTGGTTTAACAACAACTACGTGGCGATTACCAGCGGTAGTGTGCGAACGCCTTGTTGGCTTCAGCCATACGGTGAACGTCTTCACGTTTCTTCACTGCAGTACCTTTGTTTTCTGCAGCGTCAGAAAGTTCGTTCGCCAGGCGGAGAGCCATCGATTTATCACCGCGTTTACGAGCAGCTTCTACGATCCAACGCATTGCCAGGGCATTACGACGAACCGGACGGACTTCAACTGGAACCTGGTAGGTTGAACCACCAACGCGACGTGACTTAACTTCGACAGTCGGACGTACGTTTTCGAGTGCAACTTCGAAAGCTTCCAGACCATCTTTACCAGCACGTTGAGCCAGGGTATCAAGTGCGGTATAGACGATTGATTCAGCAGTAGATTTTTTACCATCTACCATCAGGATATTTACAAATTTAGCCAGCAGCTCTGATCCGAACTTAGGATCCGGCAGAATTTTACGCTGACCAATGACGCGACGACGTGGCATGGAAATACTCCGTTGTTAATTCAGGATTGTCCAAAACTCTACGAGTTTATTTTGACATTAAAGTTAAAACGTTTGGCCTTACTTAACGGAGAACCATTAAGCCTTTGGCTTCTTCACGCCGTACTTGGAGCGAGCCTGCTTACGGTCTTTAACACCTGAGCAGTCCAGCGCGCCACGAACGGTGTGGTAACGCACACCTGGCAGGTCTTTTACACGACCGCCACGGATCAGGATCACGGAGTGCTCCTGCAGGTTATGACCTTCACCGCCGATGTAGGAGGTGACTTCAAAACCGTTAGTCAAACGCACACGGCAGACTTTACGCAGTGCGGAGTTTGGTTTTTTCGGGGTAGTGGTGTAAACACGAGTACAAACACCACGTTTTTGCGGGCAAGCTTCCAGCGCCGGCACGTTGCTTTTAGCAACCTGACGAACGCGTGGTTTGCGAACCAGCTGGTTAACTGTTGCCATTAAATAGCTCCTGGATTTAGCTTTTGCTTCGTAAACACGTAATAAATCGCCTCGTATTACTACGAGGAGGCAGAATTTTAGGGCTGTGCCCATAGGGTGTCAAGAAATAACCAGGTTTTACCCTTCACCAGGCCACTTGTTGTGGATGCTTCGTCGTCAGCGTAACGAAACCAGTATAGTTCAGACGCGACACATTGGTCGAAATTTGCGCAGTCAGCCCGCGCGCCATCACGTCTTCTTCTAATACCCACAGCGTGGCAGGCGACGCCAGCAGCTGCTGCAGCTTCTGACTGCCTGCCAGCGCGGCCGTCACACCATCCTGTAACAGCAGCACGTCATCGCCCTCCTGTAACAGCAGCAGCAGGCTATCGAAATCGCATTGCCAGGGAGAGTGCAGCAGGGTGTAGAGCATGGTCAGTTCTCAGAAACGGAGGATACGGTCATAAGTTGCCAGCGTCTGGCGCAGCGCGGCAGGTTCCAGCAGCTGCGCATCCAGCACGCGCGCTGCCGTGAGGCTCTGGCCACGTGCCAGCAGTGACGCCTGACAGATATAGCAGCGATCGATGTCGTATAGCGCCAGCACGCCAAAGGTCGCAATATAGTCACGCGCCAGAATCTGCGCCGGCTGCTGATCGCGGTTGAGCTGCAGCACGCCGTCGCCAATAAAGAACAGGCCGATATCCTCACTCAGCGCGCCGGTCGCCAGCACGGCATCCAGCCCTTCCCGGCCAGCACTGCTGCCGTGCGGAGCCTGCGTAAACAGAAACGCCACGCGGTTCATCAGAACTGCACCAGGCGATCGCAGCTCAGGGCGGCTTCCGCCAGTGCGCCCAGGCCGCTAAGGGTAAATCCGGGCTGCAGATTGCTGCCCGCCAGCTGCAGGCGCGCTGCCTCCTGCGCATCGGTCACGCCGCGCCGCAACGCGGCTGCCACACAGATATTCAGTGCCGCGCCACTGTCGTCGCGCAGCTGCTGCCAGGCGCGCACCATGTCCACTTCATCGCTGGCCGGCGCGCTGAGCTGGTTAGCATTCAGCACGCCTTCGCGGTAAAAGAACACGCTTTCCAGCTGATGTCCCTGCGCCAGCAGCGCACGGGCAAACAGCAGCGCGCTACTGGCGTGCTGTGTGCCGTAAGCCGGCCCGGTCACCAGCAGCGTGTAGCGCATTAGCGATCCTGCCCCTGCAGATCGCCACTCTTAAACTGGCGAATATACAGATACACGGTGTGCTTAGAAATATTGAGGCGATCGGCCACCTGGTTAATGGCGTCCTTAATATCGAAAATGCCCTTCTCGTACAGATTGAGGACGATTTGGCGATTCTTGGCGTTATTCGACACGTTGCGATCGGCGCTCACTTCTTCAATAGTGAACTCCAGCGTCTGGGTGACCAGATCCTCTACCGAGCTGGCAAAGTTGACGTTGGAATCCACCTGCTGCGTTTCCGGCGGCATGAAAGTCGACATAATCTGCGAAAACGGTACGTCCAGGTTCATATTGATGCACAGCAGGCCAATCACCCGCTGCTGCCGGTTACGAATCGCAATGGTTACCGACTTCATCAGCACGCCACTTTTGGCCCGCGTGAAGTAGGCGCGGGACACATTGCTCTCCGCGCCGTGCATATCATGCAGCATGCGCAGCGCCAGATCGGTAATCGGGGAACCCACTTTGCGGCCGGTATGTTCGCCGTTGGCGATACGCACGGCGGAGCATTTAAGATCTTCCAGAGAGTGCAGCACGATTTCGCAGTGCGAGCCAATCAGCATCGCCAGACCGTCGACCACCGCTTCGTAGGATTTAAGAATATCGTAGTCTGCTTGTTCGAACGGACGCTGCTCCAGTAAATCGAAGTCAGTCAGTTCGCCGGGATTGAATGGATTAGACATCGAAGACATTACCCTAAATGGCTGGAGCCTGTCTCGACAGCATTGGGGCAGACTCATCTTATGATCATTGTGCAGGCGCTAGTCTGGCAAATGTCGCCGTTTTTAGCCAGAGCTTTACTCATCGCGCCGCAAATTCAGGATGAGCGAAAACAAAACCGCCGCCCGAAGGCGGCGGTGCAAGTCAGCTTACTGCGCTTTCTTGTCAGCGGCGGCCGGAGCCTGCGCTTTCTCATCGGCTTTCGGCGCCGGCTTGATGTCGAGCAGCTCAACATCGAACACCAGCGTTGAGTTGGCCGGAATACCCGGTACGCCGTTTTTGCCGTAAGCCAGGTTCGGTGGGATCACCAGCTTGATCTTACCGCCTTTCTTCACGTGCTTCAGACCTTCGGTCCAGCCCGGGATTACGCCGTCCAGACGGAACGACAGCGGCTCGCCGCGCGTGTAAGAGTTGTCGAACTCAGTGCCGTCAATCAGCGTACCTTTGTAGTTAACCACCACGGTATCGCTGTCTTTCGGGGTTTCACCGCTGCCCTCTTTCTCTACCTGATACAGCAGGCCAGATTCGGTTTTCTTCACGCCCTTCTCTTTGGCGAACTTGTCCGCGTAAGCGGTGCCTTTGTCGGCATTCTCTTTCGCGTCTTTTTCCATCTTCGCCTGAGCGGCCCCTTTCACGCGGCCTTCAAACGCCTGCAGCGTCTGCTCAATCTCTTCGTCAGACAGCTTGCTCTTGCCGCCAAACGCATCCTGAACACCGGCAATCAGCTGGTCTTTGTCCAGTTTGATACCCAGTTTCTCCTGCTCCTTCAGAGAGTTGTCCATGTAGCGACCCAGGGAGGCGCCCAGCGCATAGGCTGACTGCTGGTCTTCGTTTTTGAAGGCAGCATTTTTCGGCGCCTGTGGCGCAGCCTGCGCTGCGTCAGCCGGTGCCGCAGTGGTTTCTGCTGCCATTGCCAGCGGTGCATTCAGCGCGACGGCCATGGTGGTAGCTAACAATGTGACTTTAAACAGTGATTTCATCCTTTCTCCAAAACCGAAGCTTCAAAACCTCGGGAATCATTGCGGACAGTGGCCCACACTATAACTTTACGTGGCAGTGGCGAACACTCCCACAGTGTAATTACCCGGTCAACCTCCGACCTTTTTTGCTTCAGGAAGTTTCATCAGAGATATAGGCGCAACGCGGGAATTCAATGCATACGCCAGACCGAAGGTGAAATATCAGGTGATTCTGACACGAAAGACCGTAGAATCACGCCCGACAAGATCAACGCGCAGCACCGTGACAGGAGGAGTGATGATGCAACAACCAGAATGGGATCAACGCCTTGAGGCGCTGGAGAGCAAGCTGGCTTTCCAGGAACATACCATTGAGCAGCTCAATCAGACGGTGGTTCAGCACGAGCTGGAAATGAGTAAACTGCGTGAGCAGGTGCGTCTGCTGGTGGATAAAGTGAAGGCCGCCGCCCCGTCCATGGTCGCTTCGCAAGCGGAAGAGACCCCGCCGCCGCACTATTAATATCGCGTGCTTTGCTGCCCAATAAAAAGGCCACCCGCAGGTGGCCTTTTTACGCTTAGTGGTTGCAGCCGCAACCACCGTGGCCGCCGCAGCCGCCGTGACCGTGCTCATGATCGTGACCATGGTCGTGGTCGTGGTCATGATGATGGCCGTCAGCGCCATGAACGTGGCCGTGAGCGATCTCTTCTTCCGTGGCTTCACGGATAGCAACCACTTCCACATTGAAGTTCAGGTTCTGACCCGCCAGCATGTGGTTACCGTCAACCACCACGTGCTCATCTTCCACTTCGGTGATCTCGACCGGCACCGGGCCCTGGTCGGTTTCTGCCAGGAAGCGCATGCCAACCTGCAGCTCGTCAACGCCCATGAACACGTCTTTCGGTACACGCTGCACCAGGTTGTCATCGTACTGGCCGTACGCGTCGTTTGCCGGGATATGCACGTCAAACTTGTCGCCGACCGCGTGATTTTCCAGCGCTTTTTCCAGACCAGAAATCAGGGAACCATGACCGTGCAGATAATCCAACGGCGCACTCACCGGTGACTCGTCAACCAACACACCGTCTTCGGTACGAACCTGATACGCCAGGCTCACCACCAGGTCTTTTGCTACTTTCATGATATCTCCTAACCGTTGAGAACAAAGAATCCCGTCTCATTGGTCTATTCTCGCGTGCAATAACCAACCAGAAAGGTTCAGTACTGAGGATGCCAACAGTGCTGTTGGACCATACTGCTCAGCGTTAATGGCGCCGATTGTAGCGGAATTCAATACCGCTGTAAGGCTAAGCTTAAAAAAAGCTGCGCCATCGCGCTACTCCGGATGAAAAATGCCAATCACTTGCTCAGTGCTGCGAACCTGATCGCGCGCCTGCTTGTCCGCCTCACGCATCTGGTGGCCGCACTTCACGCACTCCACCACATCGACATTGTTTTCACGCCACATCGCCAGCGTGTCTTTCTCCTGACAGTGCGGACAAACCGCACCGGCAATAAAACGTTTACGCATAGTCTTTCCTGCCCGTTATCAGAACGGATACGTTAAGTGTAGCCCTACTCATCATCCCAGCCGTCAAACTGCCGTTTTTCATGCTGCATTTCACGCTGGAAAATGTCCTCCAGCTCGCGTCGCGCCTCACGCACGCGTGAAACCTGCACGCTGTCGTCGTGGCTCGGCACCAGTTCACGCAGCATGCGCATATCCAGCCGGCGGAAGTGCTGCTGCGCGCGCTGCGCCTGATGCGGATGCATGCCCAGTGATATCAGCGCTTTGCGGCCTAACTCCAGCGCACTGGAGAAGGTTTCACGCGAGAACAGCGTGACGCCCGCCTGCAGCAGCTCATGCGCCTCGACACGACCGCGCGCCCGCGCCAGGATCTCCAGTTGCGGGAAGTGCTGCTGGCACAAGTGCACGATGGTCATCGAATCTTCCGGATCGTTACAGGTGATGACAATCGACTGCGCATTCTCCGCCCCGGCGGCACGCAGTAGCTCGAGCTCAGTGGCATCGCCATAGTAAACCTTGTAGCCATATTTGCGCATCAGGCTGACCGCCGAGATATCGCGCTCCAGCACGGTGATGCGCTTGTTGTTGGCCATCAGCAAACGCCCGACCACCTGACCAAAACGGCCAAAGCCCACCACAATCACCTGAGGCTGATCGTCCTCGACAAACGGCTTTTCGCCGTCCTCTTCCGGTTCGTTAAAGCGGCGCGCCAGAATCTTATCCACGCCCTGCATCAGCAGCGGCGTGGTCATCATCGACAGCGTCACCGTGACCAGCAGCAGCGGCAGCTGATCGCCGCTGAACAGTTTTGCCGACGACGCCGCCGAAAACAGCACGAAGGCGAATTCACCGCCCTGACTCAGCACGCCGGCAAACTGCAGACGCTCCGAACTGCGCAGGCCATAAATGCGCGCCAGCACATAGAGCACCAGCGTTTTCACCGCCACCAGCAGCACCACGCCGATCAGAATTTCGAGGATGTGGGTATAAAGCACGCCGAGGTTGAGCGCCATGCCCACCGAAATAAAGAACAGCCCGAGCAGCAGCCCTTTAAACGGCTCAATGGCAACTTCCAGTTCGTGGCGATACTCACTCTCTGCCAGCAGAATACCGGCGATGAACGTCCCCAGCGCCATCGACAGGCCCAGCGCATCCATAAACAGCGCCGAACCGAGCACCAGCAGCAGCGAGGCGGCGGTAAACACTTCCCGCACGCCGGACGCGGCGATGAAACGGAAAATCGGCCGCAGCAAATAGCGGCCGCCCACCAGCATACCGGCGAATGCCAGCACCTTCATGCCCACCTTGAGCCAGTCAACGTGGCCACTGTCGCTGCCGGCCAGCAGCGGCACCAGCGCCAGCGCCGGAATCACCGCCAGGTCCTGGAACAGCAGCACTGAGAAGCCCAGCTGCCCCGCTTCGCTACGGTTCATGCCTTTGTCGCGCATCAGCTGCAGCGCCATGGCGGTCGAGGACATCGCCAGGCCAATACCGCCAATCACCGCGGCCTGCCAGCTGAAGTCGGTCAGCCACAGCAGCACGCCGAGAATCGCTGCCGAAACCAGCACCTGCGCGGCACCGACGCCAAAAATAGAGCGCCGCAGCGCCCACAGCTTGGCCGGGTTCAGCTCCAGCCCGATGATAAACATCAGAAACACCACGCCAAGCTCCGAGAAGTGCAGAATCTCGTCCACATCGCTGATGAAGCCCAGCCCCCACGGGCCGATGGCGATACCGGCCAGCAGATAGCCCAGCACCGCACCAATGCCGAGCCGGGCGGCAATCGGCACCACCAGCACCGCCGCCACCAGATAAATCACGCCGGCGGTGAGTAACGTTTCGCCTTGCATCACACTCCTCCGTTCGGCAGCGGTGACGCCAGCCAGTCGCCATAGGCGCGCGCAAAATTGCGCAGCACCTCGGGTGTCTGACGACGCGCCCAGTAAATCACCATCGGCGTCAGCCAGTGCATGCGACACATCTGCGCCGTCAGCTCAAACGGTCGCATAATGTCGCTCATCGGGTAGCGATTGAGGCCGCTGTGGTGATACGCCGTCGCCGGCTCACCGGTGGTCACCACGCTGCGCCAGTATTTGCCTTCCAGCGCATTACCGTCCTGCCCACTGGCAAAGCCGCGCGACAGCACGCGATCCAGCCACTCTTTCAGCAGTGCCGGACAGCTATAGGTATAAAGTGGATGCTGAAACACCACGATTTGATGGTCGCGCAGCAGTTGCTGCTCGTAATGAATATCAATAAAGAAATCCGGATAGTGGGCGTATAAATCGTGCACCGTGACGTGGTCCAGTTCCATAGCCGACTGCAGCAAAACCCGATTAGCAATCGAATCCTGTGATTCCGGATGGGCGTAAAGCAGCAATATTTTGGGCGGCTGCGACATCGTTCCCCTCCAAAGCGTCGTCACCGCGGCGGAATTCCGCTACCATGCTCGACGCAACAAACATTATCGAATTATGTTGCCGATAAATTAACATATTCTGACGATACGGCGCTTATGATTGTCTTTTCCGCATTACAAATCCGTCGCGGCACTAATGTGCTGCTGGATAACGCAACGGCCACCATTAACCCGGGGCAAAAAGTCGGCCTGGTGGGTAAAAACGGCTGCGGTAAATCCACGCTGCTGTCACTGCTGAAGGGTGAAATCAGCAGCGATGCCGGCAACGTCACCTTTCCCGGCAACTGGGCGCTGGCGTGGGTGAATCAGGAAACCCCGGCGCTGAGTAAAGCCGCGCTGGAATATGTTATCGACGGCGACCGCGAATATCGTCAGCTCGAATCCGAATTAGCGGCAGCCAATGCGCGCGACGATGGCAATGCCATCGCGCTGCTGCACGGCAAGCTGGACGCTATTCAGGCGTGGAGCATACATGCACGCGCCGCCAGTCTGCTGCACGGATTGGGCTTCAGCCAGGAACAATTAATGCGGCCGGTGAGCGATTTCTCCGGTGGCTGGCGTATGCGTCTCAACCTTGCTCAGGCGCTGGTATGCCGTTCCGACCTGCTGCTGCTCGATGAACCGACTAACCACCTCGATCTCGACGCGGTGATCTGGCTGGAGCGCTGGCTGAAGAGTTATACCGGCACGCTAATCCTGATCTCGCACGACCGCGACTTCCTCGACCCGGTGGTGGACAAAATCATCCATATCGAACAGCAGACGATGTTCGAATACACCGGCAACTACAGCTCGTTCGAGCGTCAGCGCGTAGCCAAACTGGCGCAGCAGCAGGCGCTGTACCAGAGCCAGCAGGAAAAAGTCACCCACCTGCAAAAGTACATCGATCGCTTCCGCGCGCAGGCCACCAAAGCCAAACAGGCGCAGAGCCGCATCAAGATGCTGGAGCGTATGGAGCTGATTGCCCCGGCGCACGTCGATAACCCGTTCAGCTTCAGCTTCCGCGCGCCAGAAAGCCTGCCTAACCCGATCCTGAAAATGGAGCAGGTTTCGGCGGGGTACGGTGAGCGGGTGATTCTGGATGCCATCAAACTCAACCTGGTGCCGGGTTCACGCATCGGCCTGCTGGGGCGTAACGGTGCCGGTAAATCCACGCTGATCAAACTGCTGGCGGGCGAGCTGGAGCCGCTGGCGGGCAAAGTGGGGCTGGCGAAAGGGATCAAGCTGGGTTACTTCGCGCAGCATCAGCTTGAGTATCTGCGCGCCGATGAGTCGCCGCTGCAGCATCTGGCGCGCATCGCCCCGAAAACGCTGGAGCAGCAGCTGCGTGACTACCTGGGCGGCTTTGGTTTTCAGGGCGACAAAGTCAGCGAAGCCACCGAGCGTTTCTCCGGCGGCGAGAAAGCGCGGTTGGTGCTGGCGCTGATCGTCTGGCAGCGGCCAAATCTGCTGCTGCTCGACGAACCGACCAACCACCTCGATTTGGATATGCGCCAGGCGCTGACCGAAGCGCTGATCGACTTTGAAGGCGCACTGGTGGTGGTGTCACACGATCGTCACCTTCTGCGTTCAACCACCGACGATCTTTACCTGGTGCACGACCGCAAAGTGGATGTGTTCGAGGGCGATCTGGACGATTATCAGCAGTGGCTGAGCGACCTGCAGAAGCAGGAAACGCAGCAGGATGCCGCGCCGAAGCAGGACAACGCCAACAGCGCGCAGTCCCGCAAAGATCAGAAGCGCCGCGACGCCGAGCTGCGCGCGCAGACGCAGCCGCTGCGCAAAGAGATCGAAAAGCTGGAGAAGCAGATGGCCAAATGGCAGACACAGCTCAGCGAAGCCGAAGCACAGCTGGCCGACAGCGCCATTTACGAGCAGAGCCGTAAGGCCGATTTAACCGCCGCCCTGCAGCGCCAGGCGGAGAGCAAATCGGCGCTGGAAGAGGTCGAAATGGCGTGGCTGGAGGCGCAGGAGCAGCTGGAGCAGATGCTCGCGGGGTAAGGTGCGCGATGATGCCCTCACCCTGACCCTCTCCCATAGGGAGAGGGAATAAACCTTACTCCCGCGCTGGAACAGCCTCCTCCCACAGGAGAGGGAACAAACTTTAATCCGCCTTACCTGCTACGCACGGTCGGCCCCCTCTCCCGCTGGCGGGAGAGGGGTGGGGTGAGGGCAATCAACGCTCCGAAATCACACCGGCACATCCCCTAACACCGTCGCGCGATGCATCACGCGCCGCGCCGGATAATAATCCGCGTTGGCATAATGCTGCGTCACGCGATTATCCCAGATTGCCACATCATTCGGCTGCCAGCGCCAGCGCACCTGAAACTCCGGTTTGGTGGCGTGCGCAAACAGATAGCCCAGCAGCGCCTCGCTCTCCTTCTCGCTTACGCCCAGCAGCCTGGTGGTAAAACCTTCATTAACAAACAGCGCTTTGCGTCCGCTCACCGGATGGGTGCGGATCACCGGATGCTGCACCGGCGGATGCTTCGCCACGGCCTGCTGCCAGCGCTGATGCTCCTCTTCCGTCTTACGGTACTTATACTCCTGGAACGATTTCTTAAAGTCGTGCTCCGCCTGCAGGCCACTCAGCAGCTGTTTGAACGGCTCTGACAGCGCCTCGTAAGCGGCAATCCCGCTGCTCCACAGCGTATCGCCGCCGCTCTCCGGCAGCAGCTTTGAGGCCAGAATGGCGATCGCCGGCGGCGTCTGAATAAAGGTGACGTCGGTATGCCAGTTATCGTTGTCCGGCGGGTTATCCTGATGCGTATCCAGCACGATAATCTCATCCACGCCTTCGGCATGCGGATAAACCGGATGAATGTGCAGATCGCCGAAGCGGATCGCCAGCGCGCGCTGCTGCTCCGGCGTAATGCGCTGATCGCGCAGAAACAGCACCTGGTGACGCAACAGACCATGGTAAAGCTGCTCAAACTGCGCGTCACTCAGCGGACGGCTGAGATCAACATCGCTGACCTGCGCCCCGATATACGGACCCAGCGCGGTAAAATTCACTCGTTCGTTCATTGCTGTTCTCCATTCCAGGGCGTCAGTCGGCGCTGTAGCGCACGTAAACCCAGTTCTAAACTAAAGGCAATCAGGGCGATCACCGCGATGCCCGCCAGCACCACATCGGTGGCGAGAAACTCCCCAGCCGACTGCACCATAAAGCCCAGTCCGCGCGTCGCGGCAATCAGTTCGGCCGCCACCAGCGTGGACCAGCCCACACCAAGACCGATGCGCAGGCCGGTGAGAATCTCCGGCAATGCTCCGGGCAGAATGACAAAACGCAGCAGCTGCCCGCGCGTCGCCCCCAACGCCTGAGCGGCACGGATCCGCACCTGCTGCGTATTCTTCACGCCGGCCAGGGTGGATAAAGTCACCGGCGCGAAAATTGCCAGATAAATCAGTAAGATCTTTGAGGTTTCGCCAATGCCAAACCAAATCACCATCAGCGGTAAATAGGCCAGCGGCGGCACTGGTCGATAGAGTTCAATCAGCGGATCGAGCAGCCCGCGCACCGCCGGGCTAAGCCCCATGGCAATGCCCACCGGAATGCCGATCAGTGCGGCAAAGAACAGCGCCACCAGCATGCGCGTCAGGCTGGCACCAAGGTGCTGCCATAGCGTGGCATCCATAAAGCCCTGCGGACCAGCAATAACCAGCAGCTTATGCAGCACCTGCTGCGGCGGCGGCAGAAACAAGGGCGCAATCAGCCCCAGCGCGGTCACGCCCCACCACAGCAGCAGCAGCACGGCCACGCTCAGCAGGCTCAGCGACAGCTGGCGGGAAAAGGGCCAGCGCAGGCGACGAACGCGGGACGTCCGGCGCTTGTCATCAATAACGGCACTCATACAAACGCCTCCCGCTGCGCGAACACCTGGTTCAGGACATACTCACGTCGTTCGATAAATGCCGGATCGGATTTGATGCTGCGGCACGGCTCGCCTGCGGCGAAGCGCTGGCCAAAGTCGAGCTTCAGGCGTTCCACTACGCGACCCGGACCCGGCGACAGCAGCACCAGTTCGCTGGCGAGAAAGACGGCTTCTTCGATGTCATGGGTGATCAGCAGAATCTGCTTGCCGGTATCGCGCCATAACGTCAGCAGCAGCGTCTGCATCTGCTCGCGCGTGAAGGCATCCAGCGCACCGAACGGCTCATCTAACAGCAGCAGCTGCGGATCAGCGGCCAGCGCACGGGCAATCCCCACGCGCTGACGCTGACCCCCAGAGAGCTGCCAGATAAAACGCTTTTCTGCGCCCTCGAGCCCGACCTTACGGATCAGACGGCGGGCGATCGCGTGCCGTTCAGCTTTTGCCATGCCCGCCAGCTGCAGGCCAAACGCCACGTTATCGATGACGTTACGCCACGGCAGTAGCCCTTCGTTCTGAAAGACCACGCCGCGCTCTGCGCCCGGTCCGCGTACCGGCTTGCCATCCAGCGTGATACTGCCGGACTCCAGCGGCAGAAAGCCGGCGATCAAGTTCAGCAGCGTGGTTTTGCCACAGCCGGACGGCCCCAGCACCACCAGTAATTCGCGGCTGGCCAGCTGCAGATTGATATCCTGCAGCGCCGGTTGCCCGGCGTAACGTGCGTTGAGATGGGTGATGCTGAGCATAAGGCCTCCGTTATTTGGCTAAGGGGGCAACAAAGCGCGTGGTGACAAAGCTGCTGTAGTCACTGGCGGCATCCGGTACTTTGCCCTGCTCTTTCAGAAACTGTGCGGTGTCGACAATCGCCTTGTTGACCGGTTTGCCGAGCTGTTCCACCTGCTGCTGCGCCGTCA
>NZ_SDFT01000099.1:0-36767 GCF_004916815.1 Pantoea sp. R102 | reverse complement strand
AAAGACTTGATATTTTTTTACGTCCGGAGACGCTGATATCAATCCTGCGAGTGCCCACACAGATTGTCTGATAAATTGTTAAAGAGCGGTGCGACGCGGCGTTCGGCCTGCTGTCGCGAGGTGGCGTATATTACGCTTTCCTCCTTCAGAGTCAAACACTTTTTTCAGCGTTTTTCTCCGGCGGGGTGAATCGCTTCACGCCCTGCTGAGCCGTCTGCGTTGCCGCTTTGCCGTCTCAGTGGTGGCGCATTATAGGGACTTCGTTTCGCCTGACAAGCGCTAATTTGCAGTTTTTGCGCGACCGCTCACTTTCCAGGCAACACGTTGCAAAAACCAGCTGATTCTTGCGAAACAGCATAAAAAAACGGGCCCTGAGGCCCGTTTTTGTCACCTTGCGTTATTGATGTGCGACGATGGCATCGTCCTGCACATCCATTTCGATGGTTTTTCCCGGAACCAGCGCGCCAGACAAAATCTTCTGCGCCAGCGGGTTTTCAATCTGCTGCTGAATAGCCCGTTTCAATGGCCGCGCGCCATAAACCGGATCGTAACCATTTTCGCCCAGCAGTTTCAGCGCCGCGTCGGAAATGTGCAGCTGATAACCGCGCTCTTCCAGACGCTGATACAGCCGCTGCAGCTGAATCTGCGCAATCGAGGCAATATGTTTTTCACCCAGCGGATGGAATACCACCACCTCATCAATACGGTTGATAAACTCCGGACGGAAATGGTGTCCGACGACCGTCATCACCACATCTTTCATTTCCGCGTAATCAAGCGCGCCGAAACGTTCCTGAATCAGATCCGAACCGAGGTTAGATGTCATGATCACCACGGTATTGCGGAAGTCCACGGTGCGCCCCTGACCATCGGTCAGACGCCCATCGTCCAGCACCTGCAGCAGAATGTTGAACACATCCGGATGCGCTTTTTCCACCTCATCCAGCAAAATCACCGAGTAAGGGCGACGACGCACCGCCTCTGTCAGGTAACCGCCCTCTTCATAACCGACGTAGCCAGGAGGTGCCCCGACCAGACGCGACACCGAATGTTTCTCCATGAATTCCGACATATCGATACGCACCATCGCGTCGTCGCTATCGAACAGGAAATTAGCCAGCGCCTTACACAGCTCGGTTTTACCGACACCGGTCGGTCCAAGGAACAGGAACGATCCGATTGGCCGGTTCGGGTCAGACAAACCGGCGCGGCTACGGCGAATGGCGTTCGATACTGCTTCAACCGCTTCGTCCTGGCCGATAACCCGGGCATGCAGCTCCTGCTCCATCCGCAACAGTTTATCGCGCTCGCCTTCCATCATGCGGGCCACCGGAATACCGGTCCAGCGCGCCAGCACATCGGCGATCTCGACATCCGTTACGCGGTTGCGTAACAGCTTCATGGTTTTACCTTCAGCCTGCGTGGCGCTTGCCAGCTGTTTTTCCAGCTCCGGAATTTTGCCGTACTGCAGTTCCGACATCTGGCCAAGGTCACCCACACGCCGAGCCTGCTCCATAGCCAGACGCGCCTGCTCCAGCTCGGCTTTGATGTTTTGCGTGCCGGTCAGCGAGGCTTTTTCCGCTTTCCACTCTTCTTCGAGCTCAGCATATTCGCGCTCTTTCTGATCCAGCTCGCTTTCCAGCATCTCCAGACGCTTAACGCTGGCGTCATCCGATTCTTTCTTCAGCGCCTGCTGCTCCAGTTTGAGCTGGATGATGCGCCGTTCGAGACGATCGAGCGGTTCCGGCTTGGAGTCAATCTGCAAACGAATACTCGACGCCGCTTCATCAATCAGGTCGATGGCTTTATCCGGCAACTGGCGATCGGCAATATAGCGGTGCGACAACGTTGCCGCAGCGACAATCGCCGGATCGGTAATTTGCACATGGTGATGCAGCTCATAACGCTCTTTCAGGCCACGCAGAATGGCAATGGTGTCTTCCACGCTCGGTTCAGCGACGAACACTTTCTGGAAACGGCGCTCCAGCGCGGCATCTTTCTCGATGTACTGGCGATATTCATCCAGCGTGGTGGCACCCACGCAGTGCAGTTCACCGCGCGCCAGCGCCGGCTTCAGCATGTTGCCGGCATCCATCGCGCCGTCGGCTTTACCGGCGCCGACCATGGTATGCAGCTCATCGATAAACAGAATGACGTTGCCTTCCTGCTTCGCAAGGTCATTCAGTACGCCTTTCAGGCGCTCTTCAAACTCGCCGCGATATTTCGCGCCGGCCACCAGCGCGCCCATATCCAGCGCCAGTACGCGCCGGCCTTTCAGCCCTTCCGGCACTTCGCCATTAATGATGCGCTGCGCCAGCCCTTCAACGATGGCGGTTTTACCGACGCCCGGTTCACCGATAAGCACCGGGTTGTTTTTGGTACGGCGCTGCAATACCTGAATGGTGCGGCGAATCTCTTCGTCACGCCCGATAACCGGATCTAACTTGCCGAGCTCAGCGCGCTCCGTCAGATCGATGGTGTATTTTTTCAAAGCCTGGCGCTGATCTTCAGCCCCCTGATCGTTCACGTTTTCCCCTCCCCGCAGTTGCTCGATGGCCTTAGCGAGTTTGTCCGCCGTGGCACCGGCAGACTTCAGTAAGTCCGCCAGCGAGCCGCGCGATTCGAGGGCCGCCAGAACAAATAATTCAGATGAAATAAAGTTGTCGCCGCGCTTTTGCGCCAGCTTGTCGCACAGATTCAGTACCCGGACCAAATCCGCTGATGGCTGAACGTCGCCGTCGGTCCCTTCGACCTGTGGCAAACGATTGATGGCTTGTTCGATGCTGGTACGCAGGTTAGCGACATCCGCCCCCGCCGCACTGAGCAGCGGACGTACCGATCCACCCTCCTGGTTGAGCAGCGCGCTCATCAGGTGCAGGGGTTCGATGAATTGATTATCGTGTCCCAGAGCAAGGGACTGTGCATCGGCCAGGGCCAACTGGAATTTGTTGGTAAGACGATCCAGACGCATGATTCCTCCCATTACAGGTCAAAATGCTACTGGAGATTAAATGAGGTCATCCCTCAAATTTTCAAGGTTAATGACCTGAGTTGTGAGCAAAAAATACGCTTACTGGATCGTCTTGCGGCGTAAGGTTATCTCAGCCAAATCAAAGTTGCCATACGCCCGGTGATTCCGTCGCGTCGGAAGGAGAAAAAATCGGCGCTTTCCTGATAGGTGCAGCGCGCATCAGCCGTGACAGATCGCACGCCAGCGGCCTGCAGACGCTGGGTTGCCAGCAGCCAGATATCGGCAAAATATTTCTCGCCGGCCGGGCGAAAAGCCGCATCGGCAGCGGCATCCTGCGCCAGGAACGCACTGCGCACCTCGGCCCCCACTTCAAATGCCTTTGGACCAATCGCCGGACCGAGCCAGGCATGAATCTCGCTCGCCGGGCAATGAAACTGTGCCAGCGTCTGCTCCAGCACCCCATAACACAACCCGCGCCAGCCGGCATGTGCCGCGGCAACTTCGCTGCCATCATGGCTGCAAAACAGCACCGGCAGGCAGTCGGCGGTCATCACTGCACACACCACGCCGCTTTCCCGCGTTATCGCCGCATCGGCTCGCGGCAGGGACGCAGCCGCCGGCAGACGCGCCACCGTCTGGCCGTGTACCTGCTCCAGCCACTGCGGCATTGCCGGTAGCGCCAGCTGCTCGACCACGCGCTGACGATTGTGTATCACGCAATCCGCCTCGTCCCCGACGTGCGCGCCGAGGTTGAGGGAATCCCATGGCGCCGCGCTAACGCCGCCGTGCCGCGTGGTCGAATAAGCCTGCACGCGCGCCGGCGCCGGCCACTGCGGCACGATCCAGTCACTCATAGCCAGTCCAGCTGATCGCGGAACTCGTCGGTATCGGCTTTCAGTGCATCAATCAGATCAACCATGTCCTGCGGCAGTGGCGCGTGCCACTCCATCTCAATCCCGGTGATCGGATGATAAAGACGCAGCATGGTGGCGTGCAGCGCCTGGCGGTCAAAACCGCGCAGCGTACTGATGAAAGCCTCAGAAGCGCCCTTTGGCGGACGCGGACGACCACCGTACAGCGGATCGCCCACCAGCGGATGGTTAATGTGCGCCATGTGCACGCGAATCTGGTGAGTACGGCCGGTTTCCAGGCGCAAGCGTAAACGCGTATGAGCGCGGAAATGCTCCATGATGCGATAGTGCGTGGTGGCCGGTTTACCCATTGGATGGACCGCCATGTGAGTACGCTTGGTAGAGTGACGCGCCATCGGCTCGTTCACCGTCCCGCCGGCGGTCATGGTGCCAATCGCCACCGCTTCGTATTCGCGGGTGATCTCACGCAACTGCAGCGTTTCAACCAGATGCGTCTGCGCCGGTACCGTTTTGGCCACTACCATCAGTCCGGTAGTGTCTTTATCCAGACGGTGCACGATGCCGGCGCGCGGCACGTCGGCAATCGCCGGATAGTGATAAAGCAGCGCATTCAGTACCGTGCCGTCCGGATTACCGGCGCCAGGGTGGACCACTAAGTCGCGCGGTTTGTTGATCACCAGGATGTGGTCATCTTCATAAACGATATCCAGCGGAATATTTTGCGCTTCCCAGCGCTGCTCCTCTTCGATCTCGGCATCAATCGCCACCCGCTCACCGCCGAGTACTTTCTCTTTCGGTTTATCGATGATGGTGCCGTTGACGCTGACCCGACGCTCAAGGATCCACTCTTTTATGCGGGAACGTGAATAATCAGGGAACAATTCCGCCAAAGTCTGATCTAAGCGTTGTCCAAGCTGTGCTTCGGACACCGTTGCGGTGAGTTGAACTTGTTGTGCCATATACAGCTTCTTCGTTAACGTTGGGTTTTCACGGCGATGCCGTTTAATATAATGTGCTATCGTACTGGTCATTACCGGGAGCTATACGGACAGCTTCCGCCATAACACTTTGAGGATAATCATTTCGTCATGACGCGTATGAAACATCTGGTGGCTGCTGCCACACTGAGCCTGAGCCTGGCACTGGTGGGCTGTTCCGGCTCATCGGACCCGGTCCCGGACAGCCCGCCGTCTGAAATTTACGCCACAGCGCAGCAAAAGCTGCAGGACGGTAACTTTAAAGCGGCGATTAAGCAACTGGAAGCGCTGGATAACCGTTATCCGTTTGGTCCTTACTCGCAGCAAGTGCAGCTGGATTTGATCTACGCGTACTACAAAAATGCCGATCTGCCACTGGCGCAAGCCGCCATTTCCCGCTTTATGCGCCTGAACCCGACGCACCCTAACATTGATTACGTGATCTATATGAAGGGCCTGACGGACATGGCACTGGATGATTCCGCGCTGCAGGGCTTCTTCGGGATCGATCGTTCCGACCGCGATCCTACCCATGCGCGTGATGCATTCCGTGACTTCTCTCAGCTACTGCGCGGCTATCCGAACAGCCAGTACGCGGCAGATGCGCAGAAACGTCTGACGTTCCTGAAAGATCGCCTGGCGAAGTATGAGCTCTCCGTGGCGCAATTCTATACCAAGCGCGGTGCCTATGTCGCCGTTGTTAATCGGGTTGAAGGTATGATGCGCGATTATCCGGACACCCAGGCCACGCGTGACGCGCTGCCGCTGATGGAAAATGCCTATCGCCAGCTGCAGCTGACGACGGAAGCCGACAAAGTCGCGAAAATCATTGCGGCGAACAGCGCGTCCTGATTTTCGTGCCATTAAAAAAGCAGCCGCTGTGGCTGCTTTTTTTTGGTCAGAAAACCGTTTGTAACGGGTTTTTCCGCTACGGTTAACTCATCAATCTTGCCCCTATCCCCGCTGTGCATCAAGCTTTTTTCGCCCTTTTCCCGGCCTTTCTCACAATTCGCTGGCATTGACAAAAAGTGACATTCCAATGTGATCTAGATCACACATTTTCCTGATTTGCGCGGTATGCTGGTCCTACCCAGACGGAAATGACAGAGAGGTTTAACTATGATTCTGAACATTACCAGCAAACAAATGGAAATCACTGCGGCTATCCGCAACCATGTCGAAGACCGTCTCGCCAAGCTGGAAAAATGGCAAACCCACCTGATAAATCCGCACATTGTGTTATCGAAAGAGCCGAAAGAATTTGTGGCAGATGCCACCATTAACACACCAAACGGCACGCTGGTCGCCAGCGCGAAACACGATGATATGTATACGGCCATCAATGACCTGATCGCCAAGCTGGAGCGCCAGCTAAATAAAGCACAGCACAAGCCTGAAGCACGGCGCGCCACCAGCAGTGTTAAAGATTTCACCCCTGCCGGGTAATTTATCGCTATTCAGCAACGCGCCTGCGGGCGCGTTTTTTATTGACAGCTTTTAAGCTGTGCGGTTACTCTCAGTCCACTTTATTGCCGGAATTGATCATGAAACTGCTGCCGTTCTTCTTCGCATTCTTTTTTACCTTCCCCTGATTGGGAGGCGATTCGTCGTGTGAAAATGAATGCGAAGACGAACAACAAAGCCTCCCAACCGGGAGGCTTTTTTATTGGACATTTTACAGGTGAGCCCTATGAATCCCGAGAATCCGCTGCTGGCGTTACGCGATAAGATCAGCGCCGTCGATGCCAGGCTGTTAACGCTGCTGGCTGAACGGCGCGCGCTGGCCGTTGAGGTAGCGCAGGCCAAGCTGGCCACCCATCGCCCGATTCGTGACGTCGAGCGCGAACGCGCCCTGCTGGAAAATCTCATCGCGCTGGGTAAAAAACATCAGCTGGATGCGCACTACATCACGCGCCTGTTTCAGTTAGTGATTGAGGATTCGGTGCTGACCCAGCAGGCGCTGCTGCAGAAAAACCTGAATCATCCACATGCGCACGCGCCGCGCATCGCCTTCCTCGGCCCAAAAGGCTCCTACTCGCACCTTGCCGCCCGTAAATACGCCACGCGCCACTTCGATTCGATGGTGGAAATGGGGTGTCTGAAATTCCACGACATCATTCAGCAGGTTGAAGGCGGTCAGGCGGATTATGCGGTGATGCCGATTGAGAACACCAGCTCCGGCTCGATCAATGACGTGTACGATCTGCTGCAGCAAACGTCGCTGTCGATCGTCGGCGAGCTGACCATTCCTATCGAACACTGCGTGCTGGTTAGCGGTAATACCGATTTGCAGCAGATTGAAACCGTGTATAGCCATCCGCAGCCGTTCCAGCAGTGCAGCCAGTTCATCAACCGCTTCCCGCAGTGGAAAATCGAATACACCGAAAGCACGGCGGCGGCGATGGAGAAAGTAGCCGCGATGAACTCGCCGCACGTGGCCGCGCTGGGCAGTGAAGCCGGCGGTGAGCTGTATGATCTGCAGGTGCTGGAGCGCAACCTGGCGAATCAGCAGCAGAACCATACCCGCTTCATTGTGCTCGCGCGTAAACCGATTGAAGTCTCCAGCCAGGTGCCGGCCAAAACCACACTGATTATGGCGACGGGCCAGCAGGCCGGCGCGCTGGTTGAAGCACTGCTGGTGTTGCGTAATCACAATCTGATCATGAGCAAGCTGGAAAACCGGCCAATCAACGGTAACCCATGGGAAGAGATGTTTTACATTGATGTGCAGGGCAATCTGCAGTCGGAGAACATGCAGCAGGCGCTGGAAGAACTGCGCGCGCTCACGCGTTCACTGAAGGTGCTGGGCTGTTATCCCGGTGAGAACGTGGTACCGGTAGAACCGCGTCTGTAAATCAAAAAGGCATCCTCGCGGATGCCTTAATCATTACTGGCGACTGTCGTTGGCGGAGCGCAGCATACTGCGGCTCTCGACGAGGAAGCGTTTCGCGTAGTCGCCAAACCAGTGTTCCACACGCTCAAAGCTGTTGATGAACGCCTGTTTATCGCCCTGCTCCAGCAGCGTGATGGCTTCACCAAAACGCTGATAGTAGCGTTTAATCAGCGCCAGATTACTTTCCGACGACATGATAATGTCGGCGTACAACTGCGGGTCCTGCGCAAACAGCCGCCCCACCATCGCCAGTTCGAGACGATAGATAGGCGAGGACAGCGCCAGCAGTTGATCCAGATTGACGTTCTCTTCCGCCAGATGCAAACCGTAAGCAAACGTGGCGAAGTGACGTAGCGCCTGAATGAACGCCATATTCTGATCATGCTCAACCGCACTGATGCGGTGTAAGCGCGCACCCCACACCTGAATCTGCTCCAGGAACCACTGATAGGCTTCCGGCTGACGGCCATCGCACCATACCACCACCTGCTTCGCCAGGCTGCCGCTGTCCGGACCGAACATCGGATGCAGTCCCAGTACCGGACCGCTGTGCGCCGCCAGCATCGCCTGCAGCGGACGATTCTTTACCGACGCCAGATCCACCAGAATGCAGTCATCAGGCAGCGCTGGCAGATCGGCAATGATCTGTTCGGTCAGGTGGATCGGCACACTGATGATCACCATGCCCGCATCGTGCAACAATTCATCCGCGCGCGGCCAGTCATCTTTATCGAGAATACGCACCTGATAACCGGAGAGCGTCAGCATCTTCTCGAACAGACGTCCCATCTGACCGCCGCCACCGACAATCACCACCGGACGCAGTTCAGGACACAGCGTTTTGAAGCCTTTGTCATTTTCATGCGCATAGGATTCACGCATCAGACGACGCAGTACATCTTCGATCAGGTCCGGCGACACGCCGAGCGCTTCCGCTTCCTGACGACGCGACGCCAGCATACTGGCCTCGCGCTCAGGCACATAAATCGGTAAACCGTAGCGGCTTTTGACTTCGCCGACTTCGGCCACCAGCGCCAGTCGTTTCGCCAGCAGCCCCAGCAGGGCTTTATCTACTTCATCAATTTGATCGCGCAGCGCGGTCAGTTCAGCCACCATGACTCATTACACCTCGTGTGACAGACGCGCCGACAGCACTCCCTGCAGATCCCGATGGATTTCACGCAGCAAAGTTTCAGTGGTTTCCCAGTTGATGCAGGCATCAGTGACGGAAACCCCGTACTTCATCTCGCTACGCGGTTGCTCAGAAGACTGGTTGCCTTCGTGAATATTACTTTCCAGCATCAGGCCAATGATGGAGCGGTTTCCATCTTTAATCTGCGCGATAGCCGATTCGGCTACGCCAGGCTGACGGCGATAGTCTTTGTTAGAATTGCCATGGCTGCAATCTATCATTAAGGCCGGACGCAGTCCCGCTTTCAGCATCTCTTTTTCGCACTGCGCGACATCTTCCGGGCCGTAGTTTGGCGCTTTGCCGCCGCGCAGAATCACGTGACCGTCCGGGTTGCCCTGGGTTTGCAGCAGGCACACCTGACCGGCCTGGTTAATGCCGACAAAGCGGTGCGGCATCGCGGCGGCGCGCATGGCGTTGATTGCGGTGCCGAGGCTGCCATCGGTGCCGTTTTTGAAACCCACCGGCATCGACAGGCCAGACGCCATTTCACGGTGCGTCTGCGATTCGGTGGTACGCGCCCCAATCGCCGACCAGCTAAACAGATCGCCGAGGTATTGCGGGCTATTGGGGTCGAGCGCTTCGGTGGCCAGCGGCAGGCCCATCTCCACAAGATTGACCAGCAGCTGACGCGCAATGTGCAGGCCGGCTTCCATATCAAACGAGTTGTTCATGTAAGGATCGTTGATTAACCCTTTCCAGCCGACGGTGGTACGGGGTTTTTCAAAATAGACGCGCATAACGATATACAGCTGATCCTTCAACTGTGCAGAGAGTGTTTGTAACTGACGAGCGTAATCCAGTGCGGCTTCGGTATCGTGGATCGAGCAGGGACCGCACACCACCAGCAGACGCGGATCGCGACCCGCGATGATATCCGCGATGGTCTGGCGGGAAGCGGCAATTTGCGCTTCCTGCGCCGCGGTCAGCGGGAACTTCGCTTTCAGTTCCTGTGGCGTGATTAAAATCTGTTCGTCGGCGATATGCACATTGTTCAGCGCGTCTTTTTGCATGATGGCGATCCTTTTTCACTCGTTAAGCGGTTTTACGATCCTCACTGAGGATGACGCTTACTTTACCACAGCATGTAAATCATGCAATCCAAACATGTACACTTTTATTACCACTACCTTTTATACCACAAAATAAAAGTAATTTAAAATATATAAATCATGTATTTAACAACATGAGAGCCTGTAAGATCCATCAAACACAAATGTAAAGTTATAATTACACCCATCTGACCAGGCCAGATGTTTTTTCCTTACGATATCGCTAACATGCTGTTATCCATTTGATTAATTCAGGATCGCTCTATGTCCATCCCT
This sequence comes from Pantoea sp. R102, assembly GCF_004916815.1. Classification (NCBI taxonomy): domain Bacteria; kingdom Pseudomonadati; phylum Pseudomonadota; class Gammaproteobacteria; order Enterobacterales; family Erwiniaceae; genus Pantoea; species Pantoea sp. R102. The sequence continues at coordinate 26,537 of NZ_SDFT01000099.1, read as the reverse complement.
GAAGTCGCCCTGCGTCCCTTTACTCTGCAGGATGCCGAAGCATTTACGCGTGCCGTTAATCAGTCTCTGAACAGCCTGCTGCCGTGGATGGTATGGGCACACACAGATTACAGCGTCGATGAAGCCGTGAGCTGGATCAATTTCACCCATCTGCAGCGTCAAAAGGGTGAAGCTGAAGAGCTCGCGATTGTCGATGGCAACGATCGATTGCTGGGCGGTGCTGGCTTACGTTATGCGCGCCAGCCCGGCGAGTTCAGCGCGCTGGGCTACTGGGTTCGCAGCGAGGCGCAGCAACAGGGCGTTGCCCGCCGGGCGGTGGCACAGCTGGTGAATCTGGCGTTCGCCCAGCCACACATAACTGTGCTGGAGATTCTTGCTGCAGAAGAGAATCACGCCAGCCGCGCCGTGGCCCTGCGCAGCGGCTTCTCGTTTGTGGATTACCGCTACGGGTTGATTGTGCTGGAGAGCGGTCCGGTCAACACGGCGATCTATCACCTCAGACGCCCATAAAAAAAGGGGCTGGCCTTATGGCCAACCCCTTGTTTGCTATTAACTTTAGGATGTCGCTTACGCGCCAAGACGCTCTTTGATACGAGCTGACTTACCGGTACGCTCACGCAGGTAGTACAGTTTGGCTTTACGCACAGCACCACGACGTTTGACAGTAATGCTGTCAATTACCGGAGAGTGAGTCTGGAAGACACGCTCAACGCCTTCGCCGTTAGAAATCTTGCGAACAGTGAATGCAGAGTGCAGACCGCGGTTACGAATAGCGATAACCACGCCCTCGAATGCCTGCAGACGTTTCTTAGAACCTTCAACGACCCATACTTTCACTTCCACGGAATCACCCGGACGGAAGGAAGGTACGTCCTGTTTCATCTGCTCTTGTTCAAGTTGCTTGATAATGTTGCTCATAATTAAATCTCTTATCCTGGGTAAACTGATAGTCAGGGAAGATTACTCTTCCACCTCATCGTTTTGTTGCTGCTGATGTTCCCGCTGGAACTCACTTAGCAACCTTGCTTGCTCTTCAGTCAGAGCCAGGTTTTCCAGAAGTTCAGGTCTTCTTAGCCAGGTACGGCCCAGCGACTGTTTCAGGCGCCAGCGGCGAATATCGGCATGGTTGCCCGACAGCAGAACTGGCGGAACCTCCATCCCCTCTAACACTTCAGGTCGGGTATAGTGCGGGCAATCCAGCAAACCTTCCGAGAACGAATCCTCATCGGCTGACGCCTGTTTCCCCAGCACGCCAGGAATAAACCGGGCGACCGAGTCAATTAACGTCATCGCTGGCAGCTCACCGCCACTGAGCACGTAATCACCGATTGACCATTCTTCATCAATCTCAGTGTGAATCACACGCTCATCTATCCCTTCATAACGACCGCAAACCAGAATTAACTTCTGGCTGGTCGCCAGTTCGCAAACGCCTTGCTGGTCAAGTTTGCGACCCTGAGGTGAAAGATAAATCACCTTAGCGCCTTCTCCCGCCGCCGCTTTCGCTGCGTGGATAGCATCCCGTAAGGGTTGCACCATCATCAACATACCCGGTCCGCCGCCGTAAGGACGATCGTCCACGGTACGGTGCCGGTCGTGCGTGAAGTCACGTGGACTCCAGCTCTCTATGTTGAGCAGGCCATTTTTTACTGCCCGGCCAGTTACCCCGTACTCGGTAATAGCGCGAAACATCTCAGGAAACAGGCTAATAACACCAATCCACATCGCGTTCGCCGTTACGTTACCGGATTGTCCGGAGATCAAAAACCAGGATCCCAGTCTACTTCAATGGTGCCAGTAGCGAGATCGACTTTCTTGATAACCTGTTCATCAAGAAACGGTATTAACCGCTCCTGTACACCGAATGCATCTTTCAGGTTTGCCTTTACGACGAGAACGTCGTTCGAGCCGGTCTCCATCAAATCAATGACTTTGCCCATCTCGTAGCCGTCGAGGTTTACCACTTTGCAACCCATCAGGTCTTTCCAGTAGTAATCGCCCTCTTCCAGCGCCGGCAGCTGCGTGGAGTCAACCGTAATTTCGCAATTGGTCAACTGTGCCGCAGCGTCCCGATCGTCAATGCCTTTGACTTTGATGATCAGGTCCTGATTGTGGTGCTTCCAACCCTCAAGCTCGACCTGCTGCCATTGACCGGCGCGCTGGATAAACCAGGGTTGATAGTCGAAGATGCTTTCAGCGTCTTCAGTGGAGGAAAACACTTTGAGCCAACCCCGAATTCCGTAAGCGGCACCCATTTTGCCCAGAATGATTGGGTTAACGGGAGGCTGTGCGGCAGGTTTACTGCTCATGCTCACCACCGTGACAGATTAAGCTGCTTTTTTTGCTTCTTTGATCAGCGCGTTAACGCGATCAGAAAGCGTTGCGCCCTGGCCAACCCAGTGCTCAATACGGTCCAGATCCAGACGCAGACCTTCAGCCTGACCAGAAGCGATCGGGTTGAAGAAACCTACGCGCTCGATGAAACGACCGTTGCGAGCATTGCGGCTGTCAGTGACGACGACCTGATAGAACGGACGCTTTTTAGCGCCGTGACGTGCCAAACGAATGGTTACCATAACATCCTCTTTAGTTAATAAAACAACCGGGCCCCATCGAGGAACGGGGCCCGGGTGCAATATAAAAAGCCCGAAAATTTTACTCATTTTGGCGCAAAAAGCAACCTGAGTGTCTCACTTTTCTGGTTCGGGCTGTGTCGCCTTAGCGGCCGGGGAATCCTGGCGGCATCATGCCTTTCATGCCACGCATCATTTTGGCCATGCCACCCTTCTTCATTTTCTTCATCATGCGCTGCATATCATCAAACTGCTTCAGCAGCCGGTTGACGTCCTGCACCTGCATACCGGAACCGGTAGCGATACGGCGCTTGCGCGAACCTTTGATGATCTCGGGCTTCTCACGCTCTTTGCGCGTCATCGAATTGATGATGGCTTCCATGCGCACCAGCACTTTGTCATCCATCTGCGATTTAACGTTATCCGGCAGCTGGCCCATGCCCGGCAGTTTGCCCATCAGGCTGGCCATGCCGCCCATGTTGCGCATCTGCTTAAGCTGCTCCAGGAAGTCGTTGAGATCAAAGCCGTCGCCGGTTTTCAGCTTCTTCGCCAGCTTTTCCGCCTGCTCGCGGTCAACTTTGCTCTCGATATCTTCAATCAGCGACAGCACGTCGCCCATGCCGAGAATGCGCGATGCAATACGGTCCGGATAGAACGCTTCCAGCGCATCGGTCTTCTCGCCCATCCCCATGAATTTGATTGGCTTGCCAGTGATGTGACGAATCGACAGCGCCGCACCGCCGCGCGCATCGCCGTCGACCTTGGTCAGGATCACACCGGTGAGCGGCAGCGCTTCGTTGAACGCTTTCGCGGTATTGGCGGCATCCTGACCGGTCATGGCATCGACAACAAACAGCGTTTCAACCGGATTGATCGCGGCGTGCACCTGTTTGATCTCATCCATCATCGCTTCGTCAACGTGCAGACGGCCGGCGGTATCCACCAGCAGCACATCGTAGAACTGCAGTCGGGCTTCTTTCAGCGCGTTGTTAACGATATCCACCGGCTTCTGGCTGAGGTCGGACGGACAGAAATCCACACCGACCTGCTGCGCCAGGGTTTCCAGCTGTTTGATCGCCGCCGGGCGGTAGACGTCCGCAGACACCACCAGCACCTTTTTCTTGTGCTTTTCGCGCAGGAATTTACCAAGCTTACCGACGCTGGTGGTTTTACCGGCACCCTGCAGGCCCGCCATCAGCACCACGGCCGGCGGCTGAGCATTAAGGTTCAGCGCGTTATTTTCGGCCCCCATCGCCGCAACCAGTTCGTTGCGCACGATTTTGATAAACTCCTGACCCGGCGTCAGGCTTTTGTTTACATCCTGACCTACCGCGGCTTCTTTCACGCGGTTGATGAAATCGCGCACTACCGGCAGCGCAACGTCGGCCTCCAGCAGCGCCATACGCACTTCGCGCAGCGTATCTTTGATGTTGTCTTCGGTCAGCCTTCCGCGGCCACTGATATTGCGCAGGGTTTGCGACAAACGATCGGTTAAATTATCAAACATGCTCTCTCACTTAATAGCGTAGCGAGGCCGCCAGGGCGACACAATGCGGCGGATTATAACACGAAGCCAGGCCGATCTCTGCAATTGACCGTGAGATCGTTTGGAGCCTGCTGCCGCTGGCGCTATACTGCTTTTTTCCTTATCTGACCGACACCCGAAAGGATCTATGTTCGTTTTCGCGATCGTGGCGCTGTTCGCCTACTCTCTCAGTCTTGCATTGATCATTCCGAGCCTGCTGAAACGCAACAGCGGCTGGCGGCGTTTTGCCGTGTTATCCGCCTGCGTGGCGCTGATTGCCCATGCGGTAGCGCTGCAGCAACGCATATTTGCCGTCGATAATGGACAAAACCTTAGCCTGCTGAATATTGGTTCGCTGGTCAGTTTGCTCATCTGCGCCATCATGACTATCGTCGCGTCGCGCAATCGCGGCTGGCTGCTGCTGCCGATTGTTTACAGTTTTGCGCTGATCAATCTGGCCTTCGCCACCTTTGTGCCAAACGCCTTTATCACCCATCTTGAGACCACGCCTGGCATGATGGTGCACATCGGTCTGTCGCTGTTTGCCTATGCCACGCTGATCATCGCGGCCCTGTATGCGCTGCAGCTGGCGTGGATCGACTATCAGTTAAAGAACAAAAAGCTGACGTTCACCCAGGATATGCCGCCGCTGCTCAGCATTGAGCGTAAGATGTTCCATATCACGCAGATTGGCGTGGTATTGCTGACGCTGGTGTTGTGCACCGGCCTGTTCTTTATGAATAACCTGTTCAGCCCGGAAAACATTGATAAAGCGGTGCTGTCGATTATCGCCTGGTTTGTCTACATCGTGCTGCTGTGGGGCCACTATCATGAAGGCTGGCGCGGTCGCCGTGTGGTGTGGTTCAACTGCGGCGGTGCGCTGCTGCTGACCATGGCCTATTTCGGCAGCCGCGTTCTGCAGCACCTGCTCACCTCTCACTAAAGGAATTTTTGCGTTGGAACATGTTTCAACCACCACGCTCATTATCACGCTGATCATTATGGTGCTGGTCTCGGCCTACTTCTCGGGTTCCGAGACCGGCATGATGACGCTCAACCGCTACAAACTGCGCCACAAAGCCAAAAGCGGCAACCGCAGCGCGCGTCGCGTTGAGAAACTGCTGCGTCGCCCCGACCGTCTGATTAGCCTGGTGCTGATCGGCAACAACCTCGTGAATATTCTCGCCTCGGCGCTCGGCACCATTGTCGGTATGCGCCTGTACGGCGATGCCGGCGTGGCCATCGCCACTGGCGTGCTGACCTTCGTGGTGCTGGTGTTTGCCGAAGTGCTGCCTAAAACCGTCGCGGCGCTCTATCCGGAAAAAGTCGCGTACCCCAGCAGTTTTCTGCTGGCGCCGCTGCAGTACGTGATGCTGCCGCTGGTGTGGCTGCTCAATACCATTACCCGCATTCTGATGCGCATGGTGGGCATTAAGACCGAAGGGTCGATTAACTCCGCCCTCAGCAAAGAAGAGCTGCGCACCATCGTGTATGAATCCCGCTCGCTGATGTCGCGCCGCAACCAGGATATGCTGCTGTCGGTGCTGGACCTTGAGAAGGTCAACGTTGACGACATCATGGTGCCGCGCAATGAGATCGTCGGCATCAACATTAACGATGAGTGGAAGTCCATCGAGCGTCAGCTCAGCAACTCACCGCATGGCCGTATTGTGCTGTTCCGCGACTCACTGGACGATAGCGTCGGCATGCTGCGCGTGCGCGAAGCGTGGCGCATGATGGCTGAGAAAAAAGAGTTCAATAAAGAGCGACTGCTGCGCGCTGCCGATGAAATCTACTACGTGCCGGAAGGTACGCCTCTTAACGTGCAGCTGGTAAAATTCCAGCGCAATAAGAAGAAAGTGGGGCTGGTGATCGATGAGTACGGCGACATCAAAGGACTGGTTACCATTGAAGATATTCTGGAAGAGATCGTCGGCGACTTTACCACCTCCATGTCACCGTCACTGGCCGAAGAAGTGATGCCGCAAAACGACGGTTCGGTATTAATTGAAGGCAGCGCCAACGTGCGGGAAATCAATAAGGCCTTCAACTGGACGTTGCCGGAAGAGGAAGCGCGCACCATCAACGGTATGCTGCTGGAAGCGCTGGAAGAGATCCCGCAGATGGACACGCAAGTACAGGTTGGCCATTACGACATTGATATTCTTGATGTGCAGGACAACATGGTGAAGCAGGTGCGCATTACGCCGCATCAGCCGCTGAAAACGTCCATCGGTTCCTGAGACGATAAAAACAAAACGCCGCGATAATCGCGGCGTTTTTTATGGCTGAAGCGGGAACTAGAGTTGCAGCTCTTTCAGCTTTTCAGCCGGCAGCTTCAGATCTTCATTGCGGTTAACGCCAATGTCGTGCGCCAGTACGTTGCGCGCAATCTGCTGCGCTTCGTCCAGCGAGTGCAGCTTGTAGCTGCCGCACTGGTATTCGTTCAGTTCCGGAATCTGGTTCTGATCTTTTACCTTCAGCACATCTTCCATCGCACCTTTCCACGCTTTTGCCACGCGCTGCTCGTCTGGCGTACCAATCAGGCTCATGTAGAAGCCGGTGCGGCAGCCCATCGGTGAGATATCGACGATTTCCACGCCGTCACCGTTGAGGTGGTTACGCATGAAGCCCGCGAACAGGTGCTCCAGCGTGTGGATGCCGCGTTCGGTCAGGATGTCGATGTTCGGACGGCAGAAACGCAGATCGAAAACGGTGATGGTATCGCCATGCGGAGTGTTCATGGTCTTCGCCACGCGTACCGCTGGCGCGCCCATGATGGTGTGATCAACAGTAAAACTATCCAGTAGTGGCATACGTCACCTCCTGTTTTGAGATTTTTTTTAAAACGATGAAACTTTTCTGTTCGCCCAACGTCTGAATATATGAAAGACGCGCATTTGTTATCATCATCCCTGACAACAGAGATGTTAATTTAGGCCACAGTGATGTGGCCATTTTCTTTTCTAGCCTTCGCGACCTGCCAGATAGCTGGCAAAATCCAGTGTATCACTCTGCTCCAGCTGCTGCTGTTTCAGCACCGACTCCTGCGCCTGACGGCTAAAATCGGCTTCGGTGAGAATTTCCAGCGGCTCTTCGCACAGCAGATGACGATACTGCTCGGCCAGCGCTACGCCGGCTCCGGTCAAACCCTGCTCTTTAATGGCTTGCAGAATGCGCGCCGAATAGGTTAGCTCAGGATCGTCAAACGACGCTACCAGTTGATCGCAAACCTGTTGATATTGCGTGCTGCCGTCGTTGCTATCCAGCACTTCAGCCACCCGGCGCAGATCGGCAAACAGCGCTTTACCGACATCAACCAGCAGATGTTCCGTATCACTGCAGCCCACGCCGATCACCTGACCCGGCTTGCGCCCTTCCAGCACCACGCGGTTCCAGTTCTTACGGCTGCACAGCAGCTCATCGGCGTTCATTTCCGGCGCATCGGCCAGCGTACACCAGATCAGGAACAGGTCGAGGAAACGCGCCTGATCGGCATCCACACCGATGGCGGAGAACGGGTTGATGTCCAGCGAACGCACTTCAATATACTCAATGCCGCCGCGCAGCAGCGCATCAGACGGCGCCTCACCAGAACGGGTAACACGTTTCGGACGAATCGGTGCGTACAGTTCGTTCTCAATCTGCAGCACGTTGGTATTGAGCTGCAGCCAGTTACCTTCGGCATCTTTGACGCCCATCGCCGCATATTCGGCAGACGGCGTTTTGATCGCCGCTTTCAGCGCAGCGACATACCCTTCCAGCGAGTTGAAAGTAATACCCAACCCGCTCTGGGACTTATTGGTGTAGCCCAGGTCGCTCAGGCGCAGCGACGTGGCGTACGGCAGCCACAGGGTGCCATCACCGTTGGTTTCAAACGGCAGCTTGCTTTCCCGCCCCTGCAGGAACGAGGAGCAGATCGCTGGCGAGGCGCCAAACAGGTAAGGAATCACCCAACCGTAGCGATAGTAGTTGCGAATCAGGCGCAGATAGCCCGCCGAAATGGTCTCTTTGCCGCTTTCAGCATCTTTAACATCAGCCCACTCCTGCCAGAACGACAGCGGCAGCGAAAAGTTGTAGTGCACGCCGGAAATAATCTGCATCAGCGCGCTGTAGCGGTTCTTCAGCCCCTGACGATACAGGGTTTTCATTTTGCCGATGTTGGAGCTGCCGTACTGCGCCAGCTCAATGTTGTCCACATCCTCAACATAGCCCGGCATACTGAACGGCCACATGCGCTCGTCGCCCAGTTCGCGCGCCACGTGACGATGAATGTCGCGCAGAAACGCCAGAGAACGATCGATGTTTTGGTCGACCGGGGTGATAAATTCCAGCAGCGTTTCAGCAAAATCGGTGGTAATCCAATCGTGCTTCAGCGCTGAACCCAGTGACTCAGGGTGGCCAGTGGTAGCCAGATGACCATTGGGCTGGACGCGTAATGTTTCACGTTCAATGCCACGGCCGATACCCTTTAACGCGTCGGGATGCGCTTCCAGCCAGGAGAGCGCTTTTGATACGTCCGGGATCACATTAACCTCCCGCTGTGTGAATAATTTATTTTTGTTCAGCATAATGTTAACCGTAGCCTCGAATCTGTGCGAATCAATGCCACCATTGCATACCTTGTAAAGTGGCGGTCGCGATAACGATATAACGCAGCGTTTTACCCAGGGCGAGAAACAGCACGCAGGGCAGCCAGGAGAAGCGCAACCACCCTGCGAGCACGCAGAGTAAATCGCCCACCACTGGCAGCCAGCTAAACAGCAGCGCTGCGGGTCCCCATCGTTGTAGCCACGTCATTGCTGTGTCGTGCCATCGCCCCTGCCCTGTTGCTGGCATCAGGCGACCAAGAAGAATGTTGGTCAGGCCGCCCAGCGTGTTTCCCACTGATGCAGCCAGTAACAATCCATAGATCGACCCTTTCTGGGCGATCAATAACGCAATCAGCACCGCTTCTGAGCTGCCCGGAAGCAGCGTTGCACTCAGAAAGCTACTGCCGAATAACGATCCATACGTCAGAAATTCATTCACAGTAAACGGACATCAACCACATCCATGCCCGCCGCTTTAGCCGCCTGCACGCCAAAGTCAGCATCCTCGAATACCACGCAGCGCGCAGGCGCAACCCCCATCAGCTCCGCACAGCGTAAGAAGGTATCAGGCTGCGGCTTATGACGCTGGACATCGTCCGCGCCGACTACCGCATCAAACAGATGATAAACGTTGAGCGCTTCCAGCAGCGCTTTGGCTAAGCTGTGTTCGCTGCCGGTGCCAACCGCCATCGGACGGCGACCGTGATAGGCTTTGACCACCTGCATCAGCGGCAGCGGACGCACGTCTTCCAGCAGCATCGCTTTCAATGCCGCCGTTTTCTCTGCCGCCAGCTGATGCGGATCGTGCTGCGCCTGATTCTGTTCCAGAATGTAGCGGGCCAGTTGCCAGGTGGGTGCCCCGTTGAATGCCACCATCTTTGCTTCGTCCATGGTGAAACCATAGCGGCTCAGCACCTGCTGCCAGGCTTTTCGATGTGTCGGCTCGGTATCAAGAATGGTGCCGTCCATATCGAAAATCAGGGCGTCATAGTGGTCGTACATTGTGACTCCATTAACACCACAAAATGAGCCATTACTTTAGCGTAATGCGCTCAGGTTGTCGCCAGGCAGGCTTAACCGCAAATGCTTTGAAAGCATTAGCAATTTTCGTTTTCAGAATAAGGTCAGAGCGCGCGACCGGCGATAAATGGCGGTAAATGCAGTGATTTTTTGATGGAGACGGCGCGTGAGAAAATCTTTCGGAATGCGGATGTTGAATCGGGTCAGGAATCAAGCGGAACAGCGCACAAGGGCAGTTTGCTTTTTATTTGATGGTGCATCCAGGAGGATTCGAACCTCCGACCGCTCGGTTCGTAGCCGAGTACTCTATCCAGCTGAGCTATGGATGCATTAAATGATTCTTGTACAACGCAGGGTGCTAACAACTCACCATGAAAGGAACTACTCGTTCACTCTTACTACTCTGAAGTAAATACCATATCCGAAGATGGTGCATCCAGGAGGATTCGAACCTCCGACCGCTCGGTTCGTAGCCGAGTACTCTATCCAGCTGAGCTATGGATGCATCGGAAAATGGCGGTGAGGCGGGGATTCGAACCCCGGATGCAGCTTTTGACCGCATACTCCCTTAGCAGGGGAGCGCCTTCAGCCTCTCGGCCACCTCACCTTACGCGTTCTTGCGAACCGTGCTTTTGAACTTTGTTTCCGCTCATCGGCACTGCGTGGCGCACATATTACTTTCCCGGACTTATAAGTCAAACAATTTTTCCCGACTTTTTACCGATTCAGGTTTGATTGCGCAAATGACGTGCAATCCGCATATTTTGCCGACAAAAAGAGTGATTTATCAACAGTAAAAGCGTGCGGCAGCCGACATAATTCGCGGAAAAAACAGGAGAGCGTGAACGGATAAAAAACAACGACGGGAGGAAGAGAAGCGGTAGCGCCTCGCCACATAGCGAGGCACTGAATACGTTATTGAGGTGTAATCTGTGTTTTTTCAGCCTGGATGCGCTGATAGATCTCTTCACGGTGAACCGACACTTCTTTTGGCGCGTTTACGCCTATGCGGACCTGGTTACCCTTAACACCCAGCACCGTTACAGTTACCTCATCACCAATCATGAGGGTTTCACCAACTCGACGAGTTAGAATAAGCATTCTTTGCTCCTTGAAAGATTAAAAGAGTCGGGCCTGTTCGGTCTCCCGGCCATATCCATCATATAACGCTGAACAATGCCTATGACAAATACACCATTGTGTTCTGCCATGCCAATACATTCTGCTGATAGTTAGTTTAGCCGAAATACACTACATCAACCGGACTTTGTCATTACCTGGTGCACACCGCGTTAAAAAGCGCCGAAACAGATGTTCCTGGCGCTCTTCACGATGCTTAATTTTATTTCGTTACAGCCGGTTACTCACCCACTCCGGCACGCCAGCCAGCGCGCCAGAAAGTGCCTGGGCGTCGGTTCCGCCAGCCTGCGCCAGGTCCGGACGCCCGCCGCCTTTACCGCCGACCTGCGCAGCCAGTTCGCCAATCAGCTCACCGGCCTTCACCCGATCGGTCAGATCTTTGGTGACGCCAGCAATCAGCGACACCTTACCTTCTGCAACGGTTGCCAGTACGATGACAGCAGAACCAAGCTGATTTTTCAGATCGTCCACCATCGTGCGCAGCATTTTTGGCTCGACATTGCTGAGTTCGCTTACCAGCAGTTTCGCGCCCTTCACCTCAACCGCTTTGCTACTCAGTGAAGCGCTTTCCTGCGCCGCTTGCTGATCGCGTAGCTGTTGCAGCTCTTTCTCCAGCGCACGCACGTTTTCTACCAGTCCGCGCACTTTCTCGTTCAGATTACTGTGGTTGGCTTTCACCACCTGAGCAATGTCGGTTAGCTGATCGCTCTGCGCATGCAGTTGTGCAATCGCGGCTTCACCGGTCACCGCTTCGATACGGCGAATACCCGCCGCCGTACCGGCTTCGCCCTGAATGCGGAACAGGCCGATGTCACCGGTGCGGGCCGCGTGCGTACCGCCGCACAGCTCAATGGAGTACTCGCCCATGCTGACCACACGCACACGCTGATCGTACTTTTCACCGAACAGCGCGGTGGCGCCCAGCGCTTTCGCCTCTTCCAGGTCCATCACGTTAGTGGTGATAGGCAGGTTGCGGCGAATCTGGGCGTTAACGATATCCTCAACCGCACGAATCTGCTGCGGCTTCATGGCTTCGCCGTGCGAGAAATCAAAACGCAGATACTTGTCGTTGTTAAGCGAGCCTTTCTGGCCAACGTGATCGCCCAGCACTTCGCGCAACGCTTCGTGCATCAGATGCGTCGCTGAGTGGTTAAGGATGATGCGCGAACGACGCACTTCATCGACCTGCGCCTGCAGGCGATCGCCCACCCGCAGCTGACCCTGGCGTAGCTTACCGATATGACCAAAGGCTTTGCCATATTTTTGCGTATCCTGCACGCTAAATTCAGCATTTTGCCCGGTCAGGGTGCCGGTATCGCCCACCTGGCCGCCAGACTCACCGTAGAACGGGGTCTGATCCAGAATCACCACCGCATCCTGCCCTGCAGCCACCTGCTCAACCTGCTGGCCGTCCACAAACAGCGCCTGCACCGTCGCCTCGAGCGAGAGGTGGTCGTAACCTTTGAATTGAGTCGGCGTATCAAAGCGGATAACCGTGTTGTAATCGGTACCGAAGCCGCTGGCTTCACGCGCACGCTGACGCTGCTGCTCCATCGCCGCTTCAAAGCCCGCTTCGTCAATCTTCAGATTGCGCTCACGGCATACGTCAGCAGTCAGGTCCGCCGGGAAGCCGAAGGTGTCATACAGACGGAAAACCGTTTCGCCGTCGAGGGTGTCGCCTTTTAGCTTCGCCAGCTCGTCGTCCAGCAGTGCCAGGCCACGCTCCAGCGTTTTAGCAAACTGCTCTTCTTCATTTTTCAGGGCGTTCTCAACGTGCTTCTGCTGACGTTTGAGGTCCTCACCTGCTGCGCCCATCACCTCGATCAGCGGAGCCACCAGTTTGTAGAAGAAGGCTTCTTTCGCGCCCAGCATGTTGCCATGACGCACCGCGCGACGAATGATGCGACGCAGCACATAGCCACGGTTTTCATTCGACGGGATGACACCATCGGCAATCAGGAAGGCGCATGAACGGATGTGGTCGGCGATCACGCGCAGTGATTTGTTGTTCAGATCGGTGGCGCCGGTTACCTGCGCCACCGCGTTAATCAACTTCGCGAACAGATCGATTTCATAGTTGGAGTTCACATGCTGCAGTACCGCGGCGATACGCTCAAGGCCCATACCGGTATCCACCGACGGTTTCGGCAGTGGCTGCATGGTGCCGTCGGCCTGACGGTTGAACTGCATGAACACGATGTTCCAGATTTCGATATAGCGATCGCCATCCTCTTCCGGACTGCCCGGAGGGCCGCCCCAGATGTGGTCGCCGTGATCGTAGAAGATTTCGGTGCACGGACCGCAAGGGCCGGTGTCACCCATCTGCCAGAAGTTGTCAGAGGCGTAAGCACCGCCTTTATTATCGCCAATGCGGATAATACGTTCGCGCGGTACGCCGATATCATTGGCCCAGATTTCAAAGGCTTCGTCATCGGTTTCGTATACGGTTACCCACAGACGCTCTTTCGGCAGCTTAAACCACTGCTCGCCCGTCAGCAGTTCCCAGGCGTAGGCAATGGCTTCTTTCTTGAAGTAGTCGCCAAAGCTGAAGTTGCCCAGCATTTCAAAGAAGGTGTGGTGACGCGCGGTGTAGCCGACGTTTTCCAGGTCATTGTGCTTACCGCCGGCACGCACGCAGCGCTGCGACGTGGTGGCACGCGAATAATCGCGCTTGTCCTGACCTAGGAAAACGTCTTTAAATTGCACCATGCCGGCGTTAGTAAACAGCAACGTCGGATCGTTGTTTGGTACGAGGGAGCTGCTGGCTACAACCTGATGTCCCTTGCTATGAAAAAAGTCGAGAAACGCTTGACGGATCTCAGCAGTGCTCTTGCTCATAAAATTCCTGGAATCACGCTAACGAACGTTCCCTTTCGCTGGCAAACCGCATGCGCCCGGCCCGCCACTGACTGAGGAACAAAAAGTGGGAATAAGATAAATTTTCTTCAATGGGAAGTAAAATCCCATCGCCTTTCAGTCGTCAATATTTCTGAAAATCGCCTGAATGTCTTCCATCATAAAGCCTTTCGACATCAGAAAGCGCTGGACTTTGCTTTTTTCCGCCCAGCTTTGCGGCAGCGGTTCGCCGAATTTACGTTTAGCGACCTCGGCCGCGCACTGGCTCCAGTCAACCTCGCTATCGAACAGCGCCTGGTTGATCTCATCGCGGTCGATGCCTTTTTGCTGCAGCTCCATGCGCACCCGCTGTGGACCATAGCCTTTGCGCGCGCGACTCTGAATAAAGCGTTCGGTAAAACGCTGGTCGTTGAGCCAGCCATTCTCCTGACACCAGTCGAGCACTTTCTCCAGCAGCGCTTCCGGTATCGGCTGGCTCTCCTGTTGCTGTAGCCAGGCCGCACGCTGATTGTTCAGCTGCAGTTTGCGTTTCAGCTCGTCGCGGCTATGGTCGCGCTGCGACAAAATACGCATGGCACGATCGAGTACCCGGGAAAAGGTTGGCTGCGGAGCCTGTGATGAGGTCGATGACATAGGATTACCTTGTTGTGACTGTTGCGCAGGGTAAAGCAAGAAGGCAGAGAGGAAAAGCACGGGCGGGAAAAAGCAAAACGGGAGCATTGCTGCTCCCGTGGGTATGATTAGAAATCTTCGTTGGTTTCGCTGGCTTCTTCGTATTTATCAGCCGCGCTATCCGCTGTTGCCGCTTCTGCCGTTGCACCGGTCAGCAGCATGTCACGCAGCTTAACGTCGAGCTCATTGGCAATCGCCGGATTCTCTTTGAGGAAGTTGGTAGCGTTCGCTTTACCCTGGCCGATTTTATCGCCGTTGTAGCTGTACCACGCACCGGCTTTTTCCACCAGTTTGTGCTTCACACCGAGGTCAACCAGCTCGCCGAAGGTGTTGATGCCTTCACCGTACATGATCTGGAACTCAGCCTGCTTAAACGGTGCTGCCACTTTGTTCTTCACCACTTTAACGCGGGTTTCGCTCCCCACCACTTCGTCGCCCTCTTTAATGGCACCGATACGGCGGATATCCAGACGTACGGAGGCATAGAACTTCAGGGCGTTACCACCGGTGGTGGTTTCCGGGTTACCGAACATCACACCAATCTTCATACGAATCTGGTTGATGAAGATCAGCAGCGTGTTGGACTGCTTAAGGTTACCCGCCAGCTTACGCATCGCCTGGCTCATCATACGCGCAGCCAGACCCATGTGCGAATCACCGATTTCACCTTCGATTTCCGCTTTCGGCGTCAGCGCCGCCACGGAGTCAACGATGATCACGTCTACCGCACCCGAACGGGCCAGCGCATCACAGATCTCCAGCGCCTGCTCACCGGTATCCGGCTGCGAACACAGCAGGTTATCAATGTCGACGCCCAGTTTCTTGGCGTATACCGGATCCAGCGCGTGCTCGGCATCGATAAAGGCACAGGTTTTGCCTTTACGCTGCGCAGCAGCAATGACCTGCAGGGTCAGCGTGGTTTTACCGGAGGACTCAGGTCCGTAGATCTCAACGATACGGCCCATTGGCAGGCCACCCGCGCCCAGCGCGATGTCCAGCGACAGGGAGCCGGTAGAGATGGTTTCAACATCCATCGAGCGGTCTTCACCCAGGCGCATGATGGAGCCTTTACCAAATTGTTTCTCAATCTGGCCCAGCGCGGCAGCTAAAGCCTTCTGTTTGTTCTCGTCAATCGCCATTTCCACTCCTAATCATGCCGGGTGAGCGGGCACCGTGTATGCCTGCTCGTTCTGTTGCCGCTAATTATACTGTATAGTCATACAGTATCAAGTTTAATTTGTCAGAAATTCATCCAGCAGCGCCTGCAGCGCCCAGCTGACCGACTGACGCCGGACAGCATCGCGATCGCCGGCAAACTGCTGGCGCTGCGCCAGCACGCGGCCCTCCGGACCCGCCAGCGCAAACCAGACGGTACCGACCGGCTTTTCAGCCGTGCCGCCATCTGGTCCGGCGATGCCGCTCACCGCAATACCGTAGCCAGCGCCGGCCGCGGCACAGGCGCCGGTCACCATTTCGCGTACCGTTTGCTCACTGACGGCACCATGCTGCGCCAGCGTCGCCGCCTGCACGCCAACCATCTGCTGCTTGGCCTCATTGCTATAGGTAACGAAGCCGCGCTCAAACCAGGCAGAACTGCCGCTGATGTCGGTAAATACCTTGGCAATCCAGCCGCCGGTACAGGACTCCGCCGCCGTCACCGTCGCCTGACGATGCCTGAGCTGTTCGCCAATACGGCGGCTGAGCTGCTGAAGTTGTTCGTCGTTCATCGCCTTCTCCTGTTGTGGCGCTTCACGTTAGCAGTAAATGGTGCGGCGACAAGCCCTTTTCAACCGCCGCCGTCGCATTTTGCGCGCTGCGTTCCGGCAGGGTCAGCGCGTTTTCACTGCCACCATAAATAAACGCGGAAAGGCCAGCAAAACCTGTCCATTGCTGCGCGTCGGGTAAGCGGGCAGCAGCGCCTGATGATAGTCGTGTAAAAAGTCAGCCTGCTGCGCCTCATCCAGCGCGGCAAGGAACGGACGCAGCCCGGTGGCACGCAGCCAGCTGATGATCGCCTGCGCATCCGCCATCGGATGATAGTAAGTGGTGCGCCAGATATCGACCTGACAGCCTGCATCGCCTAATAAATCATAGTAGCGATCGCTGCTCAGCAGGCGTTTGCGCTCTGCCGCCTGAGGCGAAATATGCGCCTGCCAGCGTGAGCTGGCGGCTACCTCACGCATCAGACGATGCGACGGCTCCTGCAGGTTATCCGGCATTTGCACCGCCAGTGCACCGCCCGGTGCCAGCTGGTTTACCAGATGCGGCAACAAGGTTTCGTGGTCGGTCAGCCATTGCAGCGACGCGTTGGCATAAATGACCTGTTGCGGCTGCTCAGGCTGCCAGCTGCGGATATCGGCCTGACGAAAATCACAGTCCGGCAGGCGTTGCCGCGCCTGTTCCAGCATCGCCTCAGAGCTGTCGATGCCGGCGATGTACGCCTGCGGCCAGGCCTGCGCCAGCAGTTCCGTGCTGTTGCCCGGGCCACATCCCAGGTCCGTAGCAAAGCGCACCTCGTTGACGGGAATACGCGCCAGCAACTCCTGTGCCGGGCGCGTACGCTCAGATTCAAACTGACGATACAGCTGGGGATTCCAGTCTTGCATAGCAACGCTCCTGTCTGTGTGGAAGAGTCACACACTACCTGTTTTGCTGCGCGAGGCGCGAAGAGAAAAGTGCGGTTGCCGGAAAAGTGTGAGTGGCGCAGCGGAATCAGAGACAGCAGGTTCGGGCGTGGCGATATCGCGCGCTGGTGAGGCTGTGGTTACCAGCCCAACCAGAAGGGGAAAAGCAACAGGACGGCGCATGGCCGTCCTGCAATTAGTTCTTTTTCACAAACTCAGATTTGAGTTTCATCGGACCGAAGCCGTCGATTTTGCAATCGATATTGTGGTCACCTTCAACCAGACGGATGCTTTTCACTTTAGTGCCGATTTTCAGGGTGGAAGAGCTGCCTTTCACCTTGAGATCTTTCACTACAGTTACGCTATCGCCATCTGCCAGCAGGTTACCGTTGGCATCGCGCACCACCAGCCCTTCGCTGCTGTCATCCGCGCTGGCGGACCAGATATGGCCGCAGGAGGGGCAGTTCAGGTTTTCACCCTCCTGCCAGGTGTAATCTGCCTGGCAGGCCGGGCAGGCAGGTAAAGTCGTCATACATATTCCTCAGTGGTCGGTATGCGATGAAGAAGGCACCGCAAAACGGGCGCCATCTTATACCCTCATACTTTATAAGGACAGGATTAAAGCATGTTGCCCTGACGCGCCTGGGCGACCGCCTGCCCCAGCTGCCACACCGCCATGGCATAGTGCGTGCTGTGGTTGTAGCGCGTAATCACGTAGAAATTAGGCAGACCGTACCAGTATTGATAGCTGGTGCCGAGATCCAGCCGCAGCAGGCTGACCTGGCTGTTGCCGTCCAGCGAACCCTGCGGTGCCAGACCGCTGGCCGCCAGCGTATTCACTGAATAAGAGGTTTTGAAACCGTTCTCCAGCGCCGGTGCCTGACCGCTGGCGGGCACGGCGACGTTTTCACCGGAACGCCAGCCGTGCGCTTTAAAGTAGTTGGCAACGCTGCCGATGGCATCCACCGGATCCCACAGATTGATATGGCCGTCGCCGTTAAAATCGACCGCATACTGCTTATAGGAGGACGGCATAAACTGGCCGTAGCCCATGGCACCGGCGAAAGAGCCGCGCAGATCCAGCGGATCGTCCTGCTCGGTGCGCGCCATCAGCAGGAAGGTTTCAAGCTCGCTGCTGAAGTAAGCGGCACGGCGCGGATAGCTAAACGAGAGCGTCGCCAGCGCATCCAGCAGACGGGTTTTGCCCATTACCCGACCCCAGCGTGTTTCCACCCCGATAATCCCGACAATGATCTCCGGCGGTACGCCATACACCTGCTGGGCGCGCTGCAGCGCATCCTGATACTGATTCCAGAAGGCGACGCCGTTCTGCACGTTATCCGGGGTGATGAATTTATTGCGATAGCGAATCCACGCGCCGTTCGGCCCGCTCGGCGGCGTATAGCTCGGCGCCTGCTGATCCATCAGGCGCAGCACGTAATCCAGTCGCTTCGCCTGACCAATGACCGCATGCAGCTGGTCGCGATTGAAACCGTGCTTCGCCACCATCTGATCGATAAATTGTTCCGCCGCCGGATTACCGGCAAAGTCGCCAAACATCGGCTGAATGGCGTGAGAAGGTTCCAGTAAAAACCCCCCTTTCGGTGCAGGCACAACGGCGGATTGCTGCTGGGGGGCAGGCTTACTGCTGCAGGCAGCAAGCAAACAAATAAGCGGAAGAAGAGCAACCTTAAAACGCATCGGATATCCATAAGCCAGATGAAACACGAATGCTCATGGTAATCGTTCAACGAAGCGACTTACAGAGCAATGTCGTAAATTTACGCCCGTTGTGATTCTGCAGTTATGACCAGCCATATCTCTGCTCAGGTAATGAAAACGCCGCAGAGGTAAGGGGTGCACTGACCGAACTGACACTCACCTGTAGCGCGGCAGCGGCAGCGCCCGGCCGCGCTAAGCGCCGAATTTGCGTGCTGGCTCCACAGTTTTCCCCGCCGCGTAAAATTTGCTTTTTACCGCCTGTCGCAATTTGATATGGTCGCCAGCCAGAAACATCGGCTGGCGGATGAAGCGGGCTGCGCAAAAATGCTAACATCTGCCCTTTCGTTATCCGCCAGTGTGATAACCATCCATCCCCGGCTGCCCCTGTCCAGCCAGCGGAAATCAAAAGAGTGAATCCTGAGTGAGAATGAGATGAAAGGAGCAGAGCAAATGGACTTCAGTGGCCACACCCCCATGATGCAGCAATACCTGCGCCTGAAGGCCGATCATCCTGACATCCTGCTGTTTTATCGCATGGGCGATTTCTATGAGCTGTTCTACGACGATGCCAGACGCGCATCGCAGCTGCTGGAGATCTCGCTGACTAAGCGCGGTGCGTCCGCCGGTGAACCGATCCCGATGGCCGGCGTGCCCTATCATGCCGTTGAGGGCTATCTGGCGAAGCTGGTGCAGCTGGGCGAATCGGTGGCGATCTGCGAGCAGATTGGCGATCCGGCGCTGAGCAAAGGGCCGGTTGAGCGTAAAGTGGTGCGCATTGTAACGCCCGGCACCATCAGTGATGAAGCGTTACTGCAGGAGCGCCAGGATAACCTGCTGGCAGCCATCTTCCAGAGCCAGCGCGGTTTTGGCTATGCCACGCTGGATATCAGCTCCGGGCGTTTCCGCCTCAGCGAGCCGGGCGATGTCGAGACCATGGCGGCTGAACTGCAGCGCACCAATCCGGCAGAGTTGCTCTATCCGGAGGATTTGCAGGCCATGACGCTGATTGATCAGCGCCGCGGACTGCGGCGGCGTCCGCTGTGGGAATTCGAAATCGACACCGCACGTCAGCAGTTAAACCTGCAGTTTGGCACGCGCGATCTCAGCGGCTTTGGCGTCGAGCAGGCGCATCTGGCGCTGCGCGCGGCGGGCTGTCTGCTGCAGTATGTCAAAGATACGCAGCGCACCTCGCTGCCGCATATCCGTTCACTAAGCATGGAGCGCCAGCAGGACAGCGTCATCATGGATGCGGCTACCCGGCGCAATCTGGAAATCACCCAGAATCTGGCAGGCGGCAGCGAAAATACGCTCGCGGCGGTGCTGGATAAAACCGTCACGCCGATGGGCAGCCGCATGCTGAAGCGCTGGCTGCATATGCCGCTGCGCGACGTAGCCACCATCACGCGCCGCCAGGAATCAATTGCCGAACTGCAGTCGCTGAGCGAAGAACTGCAACCGGTGCTGCGCCAGGTAGGCGATCTGGAGCGTATTCTGGCACGTCTGGCGCTGCGCACCGCGCGTCCGCGCGATCTGGCGCGCATGCGTCATGCCTTCCAGCAATTACCAGAACTCAATACCCAGTTAGCGGGCGTGGCCGCGCCCCATCTCAACGCGCTGCGCGATCGGATGGGAGATTTCAGCGAACTGCGCGAACTGCTGGAAAGCGCCATTATCGAATCGCCGCCGGTGCTGGTGCGCGACGGTGGTGTTATCGCGCCCGGCTATAACGCCGAGCTGGACGAGTGGCGCGCGCTGGCCGACGGTGCCAGCGACTATCTTGACCGCCTGGAGATTCGCGAGCGCGAAAAACTGGGGCTGGATACGCTGAAGGTTGGCTTCAACGCTGTGCACGGCTATTACATTCAGGTCAGCCGCGGACAGAGCCATCTGGTGCCTATCCATTACGTCCGCCGCCAGACGCTGAAAAATGCCGAACGCTATATCATTCCCGAACTGAAAGAGTACGAAGACAAGGTCCTTACGTCGAAAGGCAAAGCGCTGGCGCTGGAAAAGAACCTGTATGACGAGCTGTTCGATCGCCTGCTGCCGCACCTCGAAGCGTTGCAGCAGAGCGCCGCGGCGCTGGCAGAGCTGGACGTACTGGCCAACCTGGCAGAGCGCGCCTGGACGCTCAACTATTGCCGCCCGGTGCTGCAGGAGAAAGCCGGTATCCGCATCAACGCCGGTCGCCATCCGGTGGTGGAACAGGTGCTGAAAGAGCCGTTCATTGCCAACCCGCTGTCGCTCTCGATGCAGCGTCGCATGCTGATCATTACCGGCCCCAACATGGGCGGTAAGAGTACTTATATGCGGCAGACGGCCCTGATTGCGCTGATGGCCTGGATCGGCAGCTATGTGCCAGCGGAAGAGACGGTGATCGGCCCCATCGATCGCATCTTTACCCGTGTCGGTGCCGCCGACGATCTCGCCTCCGGTCGCTCTACCTTTATGGTCGAGATGACCGAGACCGCCAACATTCTGCATAACGCCACCGAAAACAGCCTGGTGCTGATGGACGAAATAGGCCGCGGGACGTCCACTTATGATGGCCTGTCGCTCGCCTGGGCCTGTGCCGAAAGCCTGGCGAATCGCATCAAAGCCATGACGCTGTTTGCCACCCACTACTTCGAGCTCACGACCCTGCCGGAGAAAATGGAAGGCGTGGTGAATGTGCATCTTGATGCGGTGGAACACGGTGACACCATTGCTTTTATGCACAGCGTGCAGGATGGCGCCGCGAGCAAGAGCTACGGCCTGGCCGTGGCGGCGCTGGCCGGTGTGCCGAAAGAGGTGATAAAGCGTGCGCGCCACAAGCTAAAAGAGCTGGAAGCGCTGTCGGGCAGTTCTGCCGGCTCAACGGTGGAAGGCTCACAGCTGCCGCTGCTGGTGGCGGAAACCTCGCCGGCAGTGGAGGCGCTGGAAGCGCTCGATCCGGACAGCCTGACGCCTAAACAGGCGCTGGAGTGGATTTACCGTCTGAAAACCCTGATGTAACCTGCCACCGGCGCGTGCGCGGCGCGCGCTGGCCTGAATGACAGGCATAAAAAAACGGTGACCTTGTGGTCACCGTTTTTATTGCCAGCTACGGCTTATTCGCGGAACAGTGCTTCGATATTCAGACCCTGCGTCTGCAGAATTTCACGCAGACGACGCAGACCTTCTACCTGAATCTGACGGACACGCTCACGGGTTAAACCGATTTCGCGGCCTACATCTTCCAGCGTTGCCGCTTCATAGCCTAACAGGCCGAAACGACGTGCCAGCACTTCACGCTGCTTGGCATTGAGTTCAAACAACCACTTAACGATGCTCTGTTTCATATCATCGTCCTGCGTGGTGTCTTCCGGACCGTTGTCTTTCTCATCGGCCAGGATATCCAGCAGCGCTTTCTCGGAATCACCGCCTAACGGCGTATCAACCGACGTAATGCGCTCGTTGAGACGCAACATACGGCTTACGTCATCAACTGGCTTGTCCAGCTGCTCGGCGATCTCTTCCGCACTCGGCTCATGGTCCAGCTTGTGCGACAGTTCACGCGCGGTACGCAGGTAAACGTTCAGTTCTTTAACAATGTGAATCGGCAGACGAATAGTACGGGTTTGGTTCATGATAGCCCGTTCAATGGTCTGACGAATCCACCAGGTGGCATAAGTTGAGAAGCGGAACCCGCGTTCCGGGTCAAACTTCTCTACGGCGCGAATCAGGCCGAGATTACCCTCTTCAATCAGATCCAGCAGCGCCAGACCACGATTGCTATAACGGCGGGCAATCTTTACCACCAGGCGTAAGTTACTTTCGATCATGCGACGACGAGAAGGAATGTCACCGCGTAATGCGCGACGGGCGAAGAACACCTCTTCTTCCGCCGTTAACAGTGGTGAATAACCAATCTCGCCGAGGTAAAGCTGCGTCGCATCCAGAACGCGTTGCGTCGCACCCTGTGACAGCAACTCTTCTTCAGCTACTTCATTATCACCAGGTTCGTTCTCAACGAGAGCCTTCTCATCAAAAACCTCAGCTCCGTTCTCCTCGAATTCCGCATCATCGTGTAACTCATTAACTTTCAGCGTATTCTGGCTCATAAGCGGCTCCTACCCGTGATCCAAGGGCAGAACACCTAAGGTTCTGCCGGATTATCGCTGCGGTAAATAACGCAACGGGTTTACGGATTTCCCCTTGTAACGAATTTCAAAGTGCAATCTTACTGAACTGGTTCCGGTGCTACCCATGGTAGCGATTTTTTGCCCCGCCTTAACTTCCTGTTGTTCCCGGACCAGCATGGTATCGTTGTGGGCGTAGGCACTCAGGTAATCATCGTTGTGTTTGATGATGATTAAATTACCGTACCCGCGGAGCGCGTTGCCTGCGTATACCACTCTTCCTGATGCAGTGGCGACGACAGGTTGTCCACGCGACCCGGCGATATCGATCCCTTTGTTTCCGCCTTCCGCAGCGGAGAAGTTATCGATGATCTTCCCATCAGTTGGCCAACGCCAGCTTCCCACTGGTGTTGTGCTATTAGTTGTGCTGCTAACTGTGGGCGGTGCGGTAACCGGAGCTGTGGTCGTTGCCACATTATTTGCCCCTTTCGACGGCAGCATTTTCCCGCCTGTCGAACCCGAATCATCAGAATACGTAATAACAGGTTGCTGTGCAACAGGGGTGGATTTAATTTGCGTCTGATTCGATGCCACCGGAACGCCGCCCTGCGTGGCATCCGCTGCGGTTATAGCGTTACCACCGGTGATGGTCTGACCGTTACCGTTACCCACCTGTAACGTCTGCCCGGCGCTCAGGCTATAGGGCTCCGCGATATTATTGCGCTGTGCCAGATCGCGGAAATCATTGCCGGTAATCCAGGCAATATAGAACAGCGTATCGCCTCGCTTAACGGTGTAGGTTTCACCGCCGTAGCTGCCTTTAGGAATATTCCCATAATTGCGATTGTACACAATACGACCATTTTCGGTGGTCACATTATTATTGCCACTAACCATTCCACCCGCAGGCGCGGCTGATGGTGTACCACCGCTTAACATTCCACCACGCGGCATCGCCGGCACGGTGCTGTTCTGCGCGGCGATCATGCCGCCGCCTGTGGTGGGAGCAGCAGCCATACCGCTGTCGCCGCTGTTGCTGCCAATCTGGCTGATGGGGGCTTGTGTGTTGTCGCCAGAGCTACAGCCTGCCAGCCAAAAACCGACCAGTGAAAGTGCCGCCAGACGGCGTAATTGAAATACTGTGCTTCCCGTGCTCATTGATCCCCCGTGATGGCAATCCTGGATAAAACTGTGTGTCGACCTTGACCGCATGATTCACTGTCTGTGCCGTCAAAAACGCGCTTTCGCATTGATTAACAAGGATAGTAACAATATCAACTGCGCCATGCCATGTAACGATTGTGAAGAAATACGTAAGATGGCTTTATGCCAGATCGCCCTGAACCAGCGGCACAAAGCGCACCGGCTCAATCGTTTCTTCAATGATTTCACCACCCTGACGACGCAGGCGCTTAAGTACCTGCTGGTCCTCACCCACCGGCAGCACCATTTTGCCGCCTTCTCCCAGTTGCGCTATCAGCGCAGTCGGAATTTCTGGCGGTGCGGCAGTCACAATAATGGCATCAAACGGCCCCCGCGCGGCCCAGCCCTGCCAGCCGTCGCCGTGGCGTGTGGAAATGTTATGCAGATCGAGCTGCTTCAGGCGGCGTTTCGCCTGCCACTGCAGCCCTTTGATGCGTTCAACCGAGTAAACGTGGTTAACCAGATGCGCGAGAATGGCGGTCTGATAACCCGAACCGGTGCCAATTTCCAGCACGCGCGAGGTCGGGTTCAGCTCCAGCAGCGCCGTCATACGCGCCACCATATAAGGCTGAGAAATGGTCTGGCCGTTGCCAATCGGCAGCGCCACATTCTCCCAGGCTTTATGTTCAAAAGCCTCGTCAATAAAGCGTTCACGCGGGACATCAGCGATGGCTTTCAGCAGATGCTCATCGTGAATACCCTGCGTGCGCAGTTGGGCCAGAAGCGTTTCGATGCGCCGGTTTACCATGCCGGGTTCACCTCAGCCTGGTACAGCCCGTCGCCTGCCCTCTTCCGCGCCGCGCCGGCGCCAGGATCAACCTGTCGTAATGTCTTCACGCCAGGGAACACGCCAATGCCGGGAGTCTGAATTCCATCATCGTTGCTGAGCCGTATCCGCATCTGATTCTGACCTTTTTCATTAACCGGTCCACCGACCGCCGCGCCCGTTTTGCGCCTTCAGCGGCGCAAGCGGTCCTGCGCTGGCGGCACAAGGATGTTTGCATTCTAGCGGTGAGGCGCGGGAAGTGGTAGGCGTAAATCACGCAACCGTCGGCAGTTGTCGCAACAATAAGCAGTCAAACGCAATGGCAACCGGTAAAAAGCCCGGCGAAAAGCCGGGCTGATTTATCACCTCAATGACGATCCGGTAAGCTCACCGCATACAGATACCAGGCCGAGTGCGGCAGCCAGCCTTCCGCCCAGCGCCAGTCGTCATCCTTACGTGTGACCGCATAACCTTTGTCAAAGGCGATACCGTCCGCCACCTGATTCGACGCGCCGGTGATGCCGTTAACGATACCGCCCGGCAGCGTGGTGTATTTCCACGAATTGAAGAACAGATAGCTGATGTGACGATAGCCGCTGCCGGTCAGCATGCTGACGTCGTACGGATTATGACCGAGGATCCAGTTGAGCTGATCCCAGGCATAGCTCTGCAGCTGCTGCGTAAAGGCTTTATCGTCCGCGAACAGCGGCATCGCCTGACGGGCGGCGGCGGCCAGCGACGCGATACGCGCGTTTTCGCCCTGCCACCACGGCGCAGCTTCACTGTCGTGCGGGAAGAAGAAGCTGGTGCGCTTCACGCCGTCTTTCAGCTGAATCAGCTGGCGCGCATAGCCAAACGGGTTATTGCTCTCTTTAGTCACCGCCAGCTCAAAGCCCAGCGAGCGTTTTACCGTCTGGCGGATGTTCGCCTGCTGCGCCTGCGGCGCGATACGCGCGTACTCCAGCAGCGCAATCACCGGCAGACCGGCATCGGACGGATGGAAGAACGGGCGTTTTTCGCCGTCGGCACGCCAGTAGTCATGCCAGTTATCCAGCGACGTCAGTCGCGCCATCAGGCTCTCCGCGCGCTGCTGCGCCGCAGCCAGATAGACCGCTTTTTGCGAGGCGCGGTACAGCTCGGTAGCCGCCAGCAGCGCAGTGTAATCATCCACGATGTTCTCTTTGCCGTCGTTCACCATGCGCAGATTATTTTTCTGCAGGAAGGCAAAGGCATCTTCTGCGGTTTGCAGATACTGCTGCCGCGTGAAGTTACCGTCATTCTCCATGGTGCTGGCCAGCGCCAGCGCGGCAATTGACATGCCGGCACCCGAGCGGAAGCTGGCCTGCCACGCCAGCGGGCCGACCGCCTCTTCTTCAACAATGGTGGAATCGGACTCCTTCTCTTTGATCTGCGTGCGCCAGTTGGGATTGGCGATCACCCGGTCCTGAGCCAGCTTCTCTTTGCCCGGCGATGAGATCGCCTGGAAGAAGGATTCCCCCGGCCGCTTCATGCGCACCAGGAAATCGGCACCGTACAGCCCTTCGTCGAGCATGCGCCGGCGATACTCATCAAAGTTCGGGTTATCCCGCGCCCCGAGATTTTGATAACCGCGCAGTAAACTCCACGCCACCAGCGGCGCCTGCTGCGGATTGAAATAAGAGGTCAGATTCTGGTGCGACAGGTGCACACCGTAATCGCCGGTGGCGTCATACCAGCCGCCGTGGACGTCAACCGTGCCGCTGCC
>NZ_SDFT01000098.1:0-9795 GCF_004916815.1 Pantoea sp. R102 | reverse complement strand
GACTTTTACACCATGGGCACGCTGGATATCAGCCCGGATAACCAGGTGATGGCGCTGGCGGAAGATTTTCTGTCGCGCCGCCAGTACGGCATTCGCTTTCGTAATCTCAACAGCGGCAGCTGGTATCCGGAGGTGCTGCGCGACGCGTCCTCCAGCGTGGCGTGGGCCAACGACTCACGCACCCTCTACTACGTACGCAAGCATCCGAAAACGCTGCTGGCTTATCAGGTGTGGCGTCACGAACTGGGGCATCCGCAGTCGGAAGATCAGCTAGTGTATGAAGAGCAGGATGAGTCTTTCCACCTCAGCGTGCATAAAACCACCTCGGAACACTTCATCCTGATCGCGCTGTTCAGCACAACTACCAGTGAAATTCTGCTGATTGACGCGGAATATCCGGACGCACAGCCGCAGGTGTTTTGTCCGCGGCGGCGCGATCATGAATACAGCATCGATCACTACGATCACCAGTTCTTCATTCGCTCCAACCGCGACGGCAAAAATTTCGGCCTGTACCGCAGCGCCTGGCTGGCTGAAGATCGCTGGCAAACCCTGATTCCGCCGCGCGACCACGTAGTGATGGAAGATTTCCAGCTGTTTCGTAACTGGCTGGTGGTCGAAGAGCGTCAGCGCGGGGTAAACACGCTGCGCCAGATTAACTGGGCGAGCGGCGAGAGTTACGGTATTGCCTTTGACGATCCGGCCTATGTCACCTGGCTGGCCTACAACCCCACGCCGGAAAGTGACACGTTGCGCTACGGCTACTCGTCGATGACGACGCCGACCACGCTGTTCGAACTGAACATGGAGACCGGCGAGCGGCGCATTCTCAAGCAAACCCCGGTGCCGGGCTTTGACTCTGCCGACTACAAAAGTGAACACCTGTGGATCACGGTGCGCGACGGCACGGAAGTGCCTGTCTCGCTGGTTTATCACCGCAAACACTTTCAGCGCGGCGCCAATCCGCTGCTGGCGTACGGTTACGGCGCGTATGGCAGCAGCATGGAGGCCAGTTTTGGCACCAGCCGCATCAGTTTGCTGGAGCGCGGTTTCATCTACGCGATTATCCACGTGCGCGGCGGCGGCGAGCTGGGCCAGCAGTGGTATGACGATGGCCGGCTGCAACATAAAATGAACAGCTTCACCGATTTCATTGATGTTACCGAAGCGCTGGTGGCGAAAGGTTACGGTAACCCGCAGCAGCTGTATGCCATGGGCGGCAGTGCCGGTGGCTTGCTGATGGGCGGCGTGCTGAATATGGCGCCGCAGCTGTTTCACGGCGTGATCGCTCAGGTGCCGTTTGTCGATGTGGTCACGACCATGCTCGATCCGTCGATTCCGCTGACCACCGGTGAATATGATGAGTGGGGCAATCCGGAGCAGGCGGAATTCTATCGCTACATCCGCCAGTACAGCCCGTATGACAACGTGACGGCGCAGGCGTATCCGCACCTGCTGGTGACCACCGGGCTGCACGATTCGCAGGTACAGTACTGGGAGCCGGCGAAGTGGGTGGCAAAGCTGCGTGAGCTGCGCACCAACGATGCGCTGCTGTTACTCTGCACCGATATGGATTCCGGCCACGGCGGCAAGTCAGGACGTTATAAATCCTATGAAGGCGTGGCGCAGGAGTTCACTTTCCTGATCGCCCTGGCGCAGGGCACGCTGCCGCCACGCAGCGATTACTGAGTGTCCTTAACGTATTTGCGCAGCGTCTGCCGCAGCGGCGCGCGCAAATCACGTACGTTTTCCAGTACCCAGCGCAGATAGCCCGGATCTTTACGCGCGATGCTGCCGATGCTCTGACCACGATACTTACCAAACGGGAACACCTCGTCGCTGACCGGCGCCGGCTGGCAGCGACTCACCATCTCGCTGGCGCTCCAGCCGGAGATTTCCATAATGCGGATCAGCAGCGCGGCGGTGATGTAGCAATCGTACAGCGCGCGGTGCGCGTGCAGATCATCCGGCGGCGACACCTCGAGTTTGAGGCTGTGGCGCAGAGCCTGATTACCGTATTTAATGCCCGGCCACAGCTGGCGCGCCAGCGTCATGGTGCAGATCCATTCGCCCGGCATCGTCGGCAGCATGCGCCGGTCAAAGCTGGCGTTATGCGCCACATAGTGCGGGCTACCGTGATAGCGGCCAATCGCCTCTTCGATGGTCGGCTTGCCCACCACCATGGCTTCAGTGATGCGGTGCACCGCCATCGCCTGACGACTGATGGGCCGATCCGGGCAGATCAGATCGCTCATCGGATTGACGATCTGGCCGTCAATGACATCCACCGACGCCACTTCCACCACGCCGCCCTGCAGGCCACAGGTTTCCGTATCGATTACGCGTAACATAAATTATTTCTGCTTAGGTTCGTAGGGCAGGCGGGAGAGGCTGAGCGATGCCTGGCGATAGGCCATCAGGCGCTGACGGAACCAGTCGCGCAGCGCTTCCGGCTGCTCGCGCTCCACCATCTCGGCGATCACCGGCATGTTGTAGCGCTCTTTAAACGCCACGCCAGCGGCGGCGAGATCGACGTTAACTTTGTCTTTCTCTTCCTGCGACAGCAGGGCAAGGTTTTGGCTCATGCTTTTCTCCTGATAAACAGGGGCAAAAATAATGGTTTCGCCCTGCTGGATCAAGGGAATTGGATCGCACCGCAAGTCTCGACAGCCTAAAAGCAGCGGCGTATCCTGCTGCCACATTTGCGGCGCAGTGCCGCAGTTAAAAGGGAAGACGTGATGATGAAAACTGCATCCAGGCGCGTTATCGCGCTACTGCTGGCGGGCGCGACGCTGGGCTTCAGCCAGCTGGCTCTGGCACATGCCCACCTCAAAGCCCCGGTGCCGGCGGATAACGCCATGGTGGAGCGCGCGCCGCAGCAACTCACCCTGACATTCACCGAAGATATTGAACCGGCATTCAGCGGCGTGGAAATGATCAACGCGCAGCAGCAGCCGGTGGCGCTGGAGAAAGCCCAGCTGAATCCGCAGCAGCACGATCAGCTGATTGTGCCGATCGCCCAGCCGCTGGCGTCGGGTCATTATCAGGTCAACTGGCACGTGCTGTCAGTGGACGGCCACAAAACCAAAGGTAGCTACAGCTTCAGCGTGAAGTAATGAGTCTTAGCGCGTTCTGGATCGGCCTGCGGGCGCTGCATTTTCTGGCGCTGTTTCTGCTGACCGGCAGTGCATTTTATACCGCGCTGCTGGCGCCGGCGCGCTACCGACCGCTGCTGGCCCAGCGCTGGCGGCGGCTGATGGGATACAGCGCCGTGCTGAGTTTACTCAGTGCGCTGTTGATGCTGGCGGCGCAGACCGGGCTGATGAGCGGCGACTGGCGCAGTATCGCCAGCATCGACGTCTGGCTGGCGGTGCTGGGCACGCGCTTCGGCGCGGTGTGGCGCTGGGTTATCCTGTTTGCCCTGCTCAGCACGCTGGCGCTGCGCCTGCGGGGTAATCTGCGCCAGCAGGCGTTACTGGCGACTGCGCTGTTGCAGCTGGTGGCACTGGCGGGCGTCGGCCATGCGGCGATGCGCGATGGCATGCCGGGACTGCTGCAGCAGGGGAATCATGCGCTGCACCTGATCGCGGCCGCCTTCTGGGCCGGTGGTCTGCTGCCGCTACTGCTATTGATGCGCGAGGCGCGTAACATTGCCTGGCGCACCGATGCCATTCGCAGCATGATGCGCTTTTCACGCTATGGTCATCTGGCCGTGGCGCTGGCGATTGTTACCGGCACGGTCAACAGCCTGCTGATTGCCGGCACGCCGCTCAACTGGACCGCCACGCTGTGGAGCGAGTTGCTGGTGAGCAAAGCGTTGCTGGTGGCACTGATGGTGCTGATTGCGCTGCTTAATCGCTATCTGCTGGTGCCGCGTTTTCGCCTGGCCGCCAGCCGGGCACCGAAACTTTTTATCCGCCTGACGCAGCTCGAGCTGCTGCTGGCGTTGATTGTTATCGGGCTGGTGAGCGTGTTTGCCACGCTTTCGCCGGCCTGAATCTGTTAAAAGATGAGATGAGGTCGAGATTTTGCTGAAGAAACTGATTCCAGCTGGGTTACTGATGGCGTTGTGCAGCCAGGCGTTCGCCGGGCAGATTATCACCGTCAGCCGTTTTGAAATGGGCAAAGATAAGTGGCCGTTCACCCGTGAAGAGGTGATGCTGACCTGCGAGAAAGATGGCGCGCTGTTTGCCATCAACCCCAGCACGCTGCTGCAGTATCCGCTCAATGATAAAGCGCTGGCGCGCGGCAATGCCGGGCAGGGCACATTGCAGTCCATCGATACCATCCTTGCCGCCGATAAAGCGCATCCGGGACAAAAAATGAGCCTGCAGCCGATCGTCGATCGCGCCCAGCAGCTGTGCGGTAAATAATCCCTGCATTTTCAGGCGTAGCGCACATTTTTGCCGCTGCGCCTGCCAGCCGTTAGTGCCAGCCCGATCACAGAGTTGGCAGCTTTTGCCGGCGGCGAAGCCCGCTGGCTGGAAAATCACCGATGCTGGTCTACCTTTAAAAGGCAAGGCGTCCTCGCCTGCAAAAATGCCAACTTTTAGCGCACGGCTCTCAACGAGCCATTTCCCTGGACCCGATACAGGAATCGTATTGGGTCTTTTTTTGTTTACTGTTGGTTATCAATAATTTAACTATTTATCAATGAGTTATTGCCAATTCTGTTACGCCGTGTTCTACCCTGTTACAATCTCAGTCGCCACTTTGTCGCCATTTTTACTGATGAGCAAACGCAACCGCGGCAAGGCATTCACCGCACAATCTCAGCCCGCGCAGGACGCAAAGCAGCCGTTCGAGGCGTTTACCTTTGGCGAGCCGACGGCGGTACTCGATAAGCGCGACATCATGAATTATGCCGAGTGCATCCATAACGGCTGCTGGTACGAGCCATTGGTCAGCTTCCACGGACTCGCCATAAGCCTGCGCTCAGCGGTACATCATAGCTCGCCACTCTATGTGAAGCGCAATATTCTCGCTTCAACGTTTATCCCGCACCCGCTGCTGTGTCAACAGGAGTTCAGCAAGTTTGCGCTTGATTACCTGAGGTTTGGTAACGCCTTTATGGAATTGCGCCGCAATGCGCTAGGCAAATCGATGCGCCTGGAAACCTCACCGGCCAAGTACACGCGACGTGGCGTGGAGGAGGGCGTTTACTGGTTTGTGAATGAGTGGAAGGAAGCGCAACAGTTCGAAGCGGATCAGGTTTTCCACTTGATTGAGCCGGACGTGAATCAGGAGTTGTACGGTTTGACGAAATACCTCAGTGCGCTGAATTCCGGCTGGCTGAATGAAGCGGCGATGCTATTTCGCCGCAAGTATTACCAGAACGGTGCATACGCAGGTAATATCCTGTATATGACTGACGCCGCGCAGAGCAGCAGCGATATCGAGCGCATGCGGCAGGTGATGCGCGACGCTAAAGGGATCGGTAACTTCCGCACCCTGTTCATTTACGCGCCTACCGGCAAGCTGGACGGGATTAAGATTCTGTCGTTCAGCGAAGTTGCAACAGGTGATGACTTTTTCAACATAAAGAAGACCAGCCGTGATGATCTGCTGAGCGCGCGCCGGTGCCGCCGCAGATGATGGGAATTATCCCCGACAACACCTGTGGTTTTGGTGATGCTGTGAAGGCAGCGCAAGTATTTGTACGCAATGAACTGACACCACTTCAGAAAAGGATCAAAGAAATCAATGAATGGATAGAGGATGATATTGTCCAATTCAAAAATATATCTTTTGAAATTGTTAAGGCAGGTTCACCTGCCTTTATAAAAGGTTAATAAATTTCTTCTACCAAAAATCTGAGCTTATCATCTTCAAAAAGTACATCTCGCATGAATGCCGAATAAGGTGCATCAGGTTTTATTAGCAACCTCATTCGCTCAAGCGCATCTTCCTTTTCAGCAGGTAAGCTTTCATTTGAATACCATCTTCTGACATATTCCTGAAGTCTATTCAAACTTTCAAAAATCTTCACCCTCAGAAACTCAGCACTCACAGCTTTATTAACCGTCCCCTTGCCATTATAAACCTTCCTGAGTAAATCAACTGTACTTTCTATTTTAGGATTGTCCCCCCTAGCCTCAACAACAATACTACCAGCATAAGGGGTGTAAGGAGGTAATAACCTCAAGGAACGATATACATCATCATTCTCATCACAACAATCAAGTAGATTGTTATAACGATCTCCCTTTATATTATTACATCGACTACAAACAAAATATAAATTCTTCCACGCAAATTTCTTATCAAGATCATTAAGATGAGCAACAAAGTGCTCCACATTTACATCTTGCGGTGACTTGGTCTCACATATATAGCACTTATCATGAAATGCTTCTTTTAGGCTATCATATACATCTTGCCCATCATAACGTGTCTGTCTTGCTAAAGATGCTGGGGCTGCAGCTGGTCGGATAACATTAAACACCTTTACCTCCACCAGTATGCTTCATCATATTTATTTCAGCAGTTTTCAAATAGAACTTACTTTCTTCATCCAATTTGTTTTCATGCTGCTTAAGCATAGATAATATACTTTCAATCTCATGTTTGTTATTTTCATAATTACTCGTGAGTGCATTCAATCTATACATTTTCTCCATTAATACTTGAGATACCGATGAAGTATTGAACAAACCTTCTGCAACGGCCTCATATGAATAGAGAGACAAGTCCTCCACCTGCTCATGCTTAGAAAGGTCATAAATGACTGCATCATTGACTGACATCACCACAAAAGGCGAATGAGTTGTAACAATAAACTGAACTAATGGAAATGACTTAGTCAGAAAACTCATAATCTTTTTTTGAATTGAAATATGGAGGTGAGCATCTATTTCATCAATAAACACAATGCCTGTTAATTCGTCTGGAGATATTTCATTTGCTTCAATGTTCATCAAAAGCTCCGCATATATACACATGACGGCAGAAAACCCTGATGAAAGATTTTGGAATTTATAAGGCTCTTTATTATCCTGAACTATTTCAAATGAAGAACTTTTAACTTTAAAGTTCAATTTAAGAGATTTGTCTTCAAATAGTTCACCTAAATCACTCTCTAATTTATCAAACCACCCCTCTATTTTACTGGCACTATCTAAATCCCCATCTTCTGTAATATACATCGCCCGAGCTTGCTTTAATGCAACCAAATATTCTTCAAAATATGACGCTTTACTATCCCCGCGCTGACTCGAGTGAGTAATTAAAGATTTAGCTGCATTTTTAATTGACTCCAAGGACCTGATTGAATTCGCCGCATGAATAGTAGAGTTTCTGAAGGCTGGAAAGTTCATTAATACACTTTTACCTGTATGATAACTAGCCGTAAAAAGCCCTTGATCATTACCATCAAAAATAATGTTAAACTTCTTTCTGCGTTCTCTTTCCTCAATCAATTGGGGTAAATAACTCGTATAATGAGACCAGTTCTGGGTTCCAACTTGAGTGTGTTCAAGGCTTTGCTCAATATGTTTAATTTCAGTGTTAATCTCAGAATCCGTTTTATAGCTTCTCTCTGCCACACGACTGAAAATTGTTTCAAAAAGCCTCACAAGAAATCTTGTTTTTCCACAGCCATTGCCTCCGGTTATTATTAAATTTCTATTATTAAGAATTATATTATCAATTATACCTGAGAATTCATTTTCCAAATAGATCTTTTGAATTCCTTTAAACATATCAACCTCTACAAATCATATTGGTTAACAAAATAGTAAAACATTTTGACTAAAATTAACTTTAAACCCAATAGAAATCTAGCCATGAAAGTAATCTTCATTATGAACAATTGGTCTCTAAGAACTAAGGTCTGAACGTGAGTAACTTGCTTGAACATCAAACATACATTAACTTTCTTACTTGATCATTATGTATTTATGATGCCATCAAGTGAACCTAGTAGAAGTGTATTACTCAGTTAGGCAATTTTCGAAATTTCACAGCACTTTTTCATATAAGCCAGATAACACCCTGTAAAAATCACCCCAGTCATCCCTTGGGATTAGGAAAGATTGGCAATACAAAGATGTTAACATGCTCGCGCGCAATGCTATCCCCGCCACGCCTGCCCGCTTTATGCATCGTTTTTAATGCAGATGCATGCGCCTCGTCAAGTCGCGCCAGCTAGGGTCGCTGTAGCTATCGGTGATCCTATCTGGGTCATGCAAAATCATGCACAAGAATGCGCTTCGCAGCAGCATGAAAAAAGCCACCGAAATGGTGGCTCAGGGCAGGGGAGTTACTGAGAAGAAGTCATTTAGCCTGGCGGAAAATGGCATCCTGATAAATCGCCGTATCAATCTTTCCGGCCATCTCACCGTTCATTAACAGAGCCATTTTTAATTCATCTTCTTTGCAATATTCGACAAGTGATACGTCAGCAATAAACTGGATTCTTACTTCGGTCTCGCTGAGATTATCTATATCCATCAGGCGATTAACTCCTCTCATTTATCAATATCTGTATATATATACAGTATCACAATGATAAGAAACCGTTAAGAATCTTGCAGCTCGGATTAGTCCGGCCGCTGCTTTAATAAGCAGCGCTACTAGTTTTCTGTCGTTTAGCTAGTGCGGCTAATCGTTCAAAAACTGTTGATGGCTTCTTTCTGTCCCGGAGCAGATGCCCGCTGCTACCACTCTAGAATGGCTGCTCACCAACTTTGAGTTTACGGCTGCTCATCATCCAGGTGTTCTCACCTTCGGACAGGTTCAAACGCGAGACATCGAGAAACATCTACTTAAGCTGCTCTCGTTTCTGCAATTGCAGGGCGCTTGGTGTTTGTGGGGACTTATTTACTGTTTAATTGCTATGCTTTCGTGCATTCGGCGCAAAATACGCCGCCTTTTTTCTGGTGTAGGTGGCCGTGACAAATCGAGAGGCACATCAACTGGCGGTGAGGCCGTACAGTATTGACAGAATTGCAAGAGGGCGCAGACGCGCCCTTTAAGTCAACAGCCAAATCAACGGCACGCTTCGGCATATTCTTTCACTGAGTCGGACTGTTTGGATGTGATAGAGTATATGATGACATAATCGTTCGAACTACAGGAGAGGCTAGCTTGTCACGCAGAGGCTCAAGCTATTAGTCAAAAGAATAAAATATGGAATACATTAAAAAAAAATTGGTAATGGATATTGGTAATCAAGATGATTTGTCCAATTCCTTAAGCATGTATACGATTTTTCATCATCTGATTCCAGAGTATAAATTTGTTTTTTCTTCGCCCAAAGGGCCATATCCTGGATTTCAATCCAATATGAAATTTAAAAATGGCGCTTCCATTCGATCTTTGTTTAATGATGAGAATGTGATAGTAATGGATCCCGATACAATAGGTGAAATGTTTGGTGAAGGGGTCTCTACATTTAAAATTGATTATTCAATATCTTTGGATAGTCAGGCCTTGAGTTATCTTCAGCCTTATATTAATGGCAAGAAAGCAGGGCTGGATGATGATATTGAGGAGATATTTAAATTTATATCTCATGAAAATACGCAGGTCGATTCTGTTTTATATGAAATTGAAAATCTAAAAAACATGGATGACAGTAGTAATCATCATAAGATATTTGACAAGTTGTTAGGTTATGAGTTTATAAAGAAATTTGATACTTATAAGTTTTACCAAACAGGTTGTTTAAGCAGCAAAATGTCGAAAGCTGAGCTTCTTCTTAATACAGATCGGCATTTTGGAAATATGCTTCGTAAAAATAAAAATGAAGAATTTAGAAAGGCTATCTTAGAAAGATATAACCATATATATATT
>NZ_SDFT01000097.1:0-2843 GCF_004916815.1 Pantoea sp. R102 | reverse complement strand
TCATGCGCACCTGGCAACTGGCCAGGTCGCCATGAATGGCGACCCTACGGGCATTGCGGTTTTTACAGGGTGCGCATTCATATGCACAGGGTACAACTGGCCAGGTCGCCATGAATGGCGACCCTACGGGGCACTGCGGTTTTTACAGGGTGCGCATTCATGTGCACAGGGTACGACTGGCCAGGTCGCCATGAATGGCGATCCTACGGGGCACTGCGGTTTTTACAGGGTGCGCATTCATGCGCACCTGGTGCAACTGGTCAGGTCGCCATGAATGGCGACCCTACGGGGCACTGCAGGTTTTGTAGGGTGCGCATTGATGCGCACCTGGTGCAACTGGTGCAACTGGACAGGTCGCCATGAATGGCGAGCCTACGGGCACTGCGGGTTTTTACAGGATGCGCATTGATGCGCACCTGGTGCAATGGGTCAGATCGTGTGTGAAGGTCACGATTTCTTTTCAACCTTCGACATATTATCCAGCCAGCCCATCACAAAGGCCGACAGCACGAAGGTCAGGTGGATGATCACGTACCACATCAGCTTTTCGTTGGCGACGTTGCGCGCGTCCATAAAAATACGCAGCAGGTGAATCGATGAGATCGCCACAATCGAAGCTGCCACTTTGTTTTTCAGCGAGCCGGAATCCATCTTGCCGAGCCAGCTCAGCTTCTCTTTGCTTTCATCGATATCCAGCTTGGAGACAAAGTTCTCATAGCCGGACAGCATCACCATGACCAGCAAGCCACCGACCAGCGTCATGTCCACGAGCGACAGCAACAGCAGAATCAGATCGTTTTCCGCGATGCTGAGAATGTTGGGCAGCAGGTGAAAAATTTCCTGAAAAAATTTAACCGTCAGCGCCAGCAGCCCCAGCGAAAGTCCAATGTAAACCGGTGCCAGCAGCCAGCGCGATGCATACATCAGGTTTTCGGTAAAACGTTCCATAAGTTCCCATTTATCAACAGACAAGCCATCGAGTATAACCGAACTTATGTGAAGTTATTTCAGTGCTTCTTCAGAAATTTCAGGCGCGACTGGCAGCGGCAGCGACAGGCGAAACACCGCCCCGCCCTGCGGCCGGTTTTCCGCCCAGATGCGACCGCGATGTGACTCAATAATGGTTTTGCTGATGGCCAGCCCCAGCCCGACGCCCGGCACGGCCGACTCCTTGTCGCCGCGGGCAAACTTGTCAAAAATGCGCGTCAGATTCTCCGGCGCAATGCCCGGTCCGTTATCCCATACGGCGATCTCCAGCCGGGTTTTATCGCGCCAGGCGCGAATGCCGTGCTGCGCGGCATTGCCGGCATACTTCAGGCTGTTTTCGATCAGGTTAGTAAACACCCGCTCCAGCATCGCGCTGTCGCCTTTGATCAGGACCAGCTCCGGCGGTAAATCCAGCGTAAAGTCGTGCCCTTTCAGCGACGGTCCCATGCTGCTTAGCGCGCCGCCAATCACCTCGTCCAGCGCCACCCACTCTTCGCGCAGATTCAGCCCGCCGGACTGAATGCGCGCCATATCCAGCATGTTACTCACCAGCCGGATGGTGCTCAGCGTCTGTTCGCGGATCTGATTGGCCTGGCCAACGTATTTCGACTGCTCGCTGGCGAGGTCCAGCATCAGCATCTCAGCCTGGCCAAACAACACCGTCAGCGGCGTGCGCAGATCGTGGGACAGCGCCGACAGCAGCGCATTACGCAGCTGCTCGCGCTCGGCGGCCAGCCGTGACGCGGCTTCGCTGTGCGACAGCGCCATGCGTTCCAGCGCGTTGGCAATCAGCACCGTAAAGGTCTCCACCAGCCGCTGCTGTTCGGGAATCATCAGCTGGCGCAGGTTGTCCGGCTCAACCACCAGCAGGCCGCGGCAGTGCGCCCCGCTTTTCAGCGGCAGAATCTGGTACGGCACCGCCGGTAACGTATCGGTGCCGGCACCGGCCGGTTGCCCTTTGCTGTAGCTCCATTTGGCGATGCCGAGGTCGGGCGGCGTCCCGATGGTGCTTTCACCCGCCGACTGCAGCTCACCCTGTTCGTCGGGCAGCAGCAGCTGGCTGCGCGCCTGCAGCGTCACCTCAATGACGCGCTGGCTGGTAGCAGCGATATCCTGCGGCGTCAGCGCGCTGCCAAGCGATTTCGCCATCTCATACAGATGGCGCGCGCGCTGTTCACGGTAGCGCGCCACCCGCGCCTGATAGCGCACGCCGGCGGTGAGATTGCCGACAATCACCCCGACCGCCAGCATCACCGCAAAGGTCACCAGATATTGCAGATCCGATACCGCCACCGTGCCGGTGGGGGCCACAAACACCAGGTCGAAGGCCAGAATATTGATTACCGTGGCGAACACCGACGGCCAGCGGCCAAAGCGCAGCGCCACCAGCACCACCGCCAGCAGATAGATCATCACCGCGTTGGCGGTATCAAACTCCACCAGCCACCAGCGACCAATCAACGTCACCAGCACGCAGAGCGCGATCGCCATCAGACACCCGCGCAGGTGCAGCCGCCATTTCTCGCCGCTGGCACGCTGGCCGCTCAGGGCCGCTGGCACATCGCGCACCGGCTCATCCAGCGCCACTACCAGCAGGTCGAGCTCCGGCCCCAGCTCGCCGAGACGCTGGGCAAAGCTGTCGCGTCGCCAGCGCCGCTGCGGCTGGCGGCCGGTGACGATTTTGCCGAGATTGTGCTCGCGCGCATAGCGCAGCACCGCGCGCGCCTCGTCCGGATCGGACAGCGTGGCGGTTTCCGCGCCCAGCTCCTGCGCCAGCTGCAGCGTGCGCAGAATGGCGCGCCTCTGCGCTTCCGGCAGTCGGTTGAGGCGCGGCGTTTCCACATACACCGCATGCC
>NZ_SDFT01000096.1:0-17300 GCF_004916815.1 Pantoea sp. R102 | reverse complement strand
GCAGCGATTCGCCGGTCAGCAGCCTGTTTACCGGCAAGGTGGTGCGGTTTGATCACCTGATTCGCCTGCAGGAAAGCGCGCGCCGTCCCAGTTTCAACGTTGATTACTGGCATCAGCACGCCATCCGCACCGTCATTCGCCATCTCTCATTCAGCATGACGCCGCCCGCAACAGCGGAAGCGGAACATGCATTGCCGCTGGCGGCGCAAAAGCTGGCTCTGATTGACTCGCTGCAGGCGCTGCTGACTTCACCCGCGCAACCTTTAGCCACGATGGCACCGCCGTCGCGAGCGCATCATGTTTCGCCCAACGTTCACTCTTCTGCTGACTGGCAGGCTGCTATTCATGGCATCCGCGCCGGACCTTTCATTGCTCAAAGCTAACGTTATTTTCCTGTTTCTGTTTTTTGCCTTTGCAGCCCGTATTGTTACGGCTGAATTGAGATAAATTTATTATGTTAATCAAATTGTTAACGAAAGTTTTTGGTAGCAGCAATGATCGTACTCTGCGCCGCATGCGTAAAGTGGTCGATGTCATCAACAAGATGGAGCCGGAGTTCGTCAAACTGTCTGACGACGAACTGAAAGCGAAAACCGATCAATTCCGCGAGCGCCTGAAAAAAGGTGAAACGCTGGAGAGCCTGATTCCCGAAGCCTTCGCCACCGTGCGTGAAGCCAGTAAGCGCGTGTTTGGCATGCGCCACTTTGACGTGCAGCTGATCGGCGGCATGGTGCTCAACGAACGCTGCATCGCGGAGATGCGTACCGGTGAGGGTAAAACCCTGACTGCGACGCTGCCAGCCTACCTGAACGCGCTGAGCGGCAAGGGCGTGCACGTTGTGACCGTCAACGACTATCTGGCGCAGCGTGACGCCGAAAACAACCGTCCGCTGTTTGAGTTCCTTGGTCTGACAGTCGGTATCAACCTGCCGGGCATGCCGGCAGTGGCTAAGCGCGCTGCCTATGCAGCCGATATCACCTACGGCACCAACAACGAATACGGCTTCGATTATCTGCGCGACAACATGGCCTTCAGTCCGGAAGAGCGCGTACAGCGTAAACTGCACTATGCGCTGGTGGATGAGGTGGACTCGATCCTGATCGATGAAGCGCGTACGCCGCTGATTATCTCGGGTCCGGCCGAAGACAGCTCCGATCTCTACATCAAGGTTAACAAAATCATCCCACACCTGGTGCGCCAGGAAAAAGAAGACTCGGATAACTTCCAGGGCGAAGGTGACTTCTGGGTAGATGAAAAAGCCCGTCAGGCGCACATGACCGAACGCGGTCTGGTGAAAGTGGAAGAGCTGCTGGTCAGTCAGGGCATCATGGATGAGGGCGAATCACTCTACTCGCCGACCAACATCATGCTGATGCACCACGTGACGGCAGCACTGCGCGCCCATGCACTGTTCACCCGCGACGTTGACTACATCGTGAAGGACGGCGAGGTGATCATCGTTGATGAACACACCGGTCGTACCATGCAGGGACGTCGCTGGTCTGATGGCCTGCACCAGGCGGTCGAAGCCAAAGAGGGTGTGGAGATCCAGAATGAAAACCAGACGCTGGCTTCCATCACCTTCCAGAACTACTTCCGTATCTACGAGAAACTGGCCGGTATGACCGGTACCGCTGATACTGAAGCGTTTGAATTCAGCTCCATCTACAAGCTCGATACCATCGTGGTGCCGACCAACCGTCCGATGGTGCGTAAAGATATGGCCGATCTGGTCTACATGACCGAGAAAGAGAAGATTGACGCCATTATTGAAGATATTCGTACCTGTACGGCTAACGGGCAGCCGGTACTGGTGGGCACCATCTCGATTGAAAAATCGGAAGTGGTATCCCAGGAGCTGACGCGCGCGGGTATCAAGCACAGCGTACTGAACGCCAAATTCCACGCCAGCGAAGCGGATATCGTGGCGCAGGCAGGTCAGCCAGCCGCGGTAACCATCGCGACCAACATGGCCGGTCGTGGTACGGACATCATGCTCGGCGGTAGCTGGCAGGCGGAAGTGGCCGCGCTGGAAAACCCGACGGAAGAGCAGATTGAAGTCATCAAGGCGGCGTGGAAACTGCGCCATGATGCGGTGCTGGCGGCAGGCGGTCTGCACATTATCGGTACCGAACGCCACGAATCACGCCGTATCGATAACCAGCTGCGCGGCCGTGCGGGCCGTCAGGGTGACGCCGGTTCTTCGCGCTTCTATCTGTCGATGGAAGATGCGCTGATGCGTATTTTTGCCTCCGATCGTGTGTCCAACATGATGCGTAAGCTGGGTATGAAGCCGGGTGAAGCGATTGAGCATCCGTGGGTAACCAAAGCAATTGCTAATGCGCAGCGCAAAGTGGAAAGCCGCAACTTCGATATCCGTAAACAGCTGCTGGAATACGATGACGTCGCTAACGATCAGCGCCGCGCCATTTACAGCCAGCGTAACGAACTGCTGGATGTCTCTGACGTTTCGGACACCATCAACAGCATCCGCGAAGATGTGTTCAAAGCCACTATCGACACTTACATTCCGCCGCAGTCGCTGGAAGAGATGTGGGATGTTCCGGGACTGGAAGAGCGTCTGCGCAATGATTTCGATCTGGATCTGCCGATTGCTGAGTGGCTGGATAAAGAGCCGGATCTGCATGAAGAGACGCTGCGTGAGCGCATCATGAGCCGCGCCAGCGAAAACTATGCGGCGAAAGAAGAAGTGGTCGGCGCAGAAATGATGCGCAACTTCGAAAAAGGCGTGATGCTGCAAACGCTCGACTCGCTGTGGAAAGAGCATCTGGCGGCGATGGACTATCTGCGTCAGGGTATCCATCTGCGTGGCTATGCGCAGAAGGATCCGAAGCAGGAGTACAAACGTGAATCTTTCGCCATGTTTGCCGCGATGCTGGAGTCGCTGAAGTACGAAGTGATCAGCACCCTGAGCAAAGTGCAGGTGCGGATGCCGGAAGAAGTGGAAGCGATGGAGCAGCAGCGTCGTGAAGAAGCAGAGCGCCTGGCACAGCAGCAGCAGCTCAGTCACGTCGATGACGACACCGCAGCGGCCGCTGCACTGGCGGCACAGGGCGGTGAGCGAAAAGTGGGACGTAACGATCCGTGCCCATGCGGCTCAGGTAAAAAATACAAACAGTGTCACGGTCGTCTGGCCTGATAACAAAAAGGAGCCCGCGGGCTCCTTTTTCTTTGGCTGATTAGCGGGTAATCGCCATCAGCTTCTCCTCATTCAGCCGCACGCCATGGTAGGGCAGCGTAACCAGCAGCCCATCCGGCAAACCATAGCGTTTCAGCAACGCCCGGCTCTGAAACAGCAGCTGGTGATAGTTGTTATCGCTGATCCCCGGATAGCTCTCATTCCATACTGTGGCGATGATCTGCCGTTTCGAGGTGATGCGCAGCAGCAGGCAGGAGAAGAAGCGCTTCTGCGCTTCATTAAGCGGGATGGTCTTCTGTTCTGGCCACCAGGTTAAAGTGTTTTGCGCGCTGTCGAGCGTCAGGATGTCGTGAAAAACCAAATGGCGTAAGGTATTCATCTGTTTCTGTGCGTCTTGCGCCAGAAACGTTGTTAGTTTGCGTTCCATGTGTAGTCGGCCTGGCTAGAGTAAAGTGGCTGCGAGTATTCCCAACATGGCGCCGTGCGATCATTACGACCTGTCTTAATAACTGGAATCTGTGCGACAGGATCGCGGTGAAGCCGACAGCAGTTAACATCGTCCGGCGTCTGCTTTAAAATCAGCGCTCACTCACTACAAGCGGAATCCAGCTTATGAAACACCTGCAGGTTGCGGTGGGCATCATTCGCAATGCCAGTCGTCAGATCTTTCTTGCCCAGCGCGCAGCAAGCTCCCACATGGCCAACAAATGGGAGTTCCCGGGCGGAAAAATTGAACAGCACGAAAGCGCAGAACAGGCGTTAAAACGTGAGCTGATGGAAGAAACCGGTATTGAAGTGACGGCGGCGAAAGCGATTGGTCAGGCCGACCACAGTTACGATGACCTGCGTGTTACGCTGCATTTCTTCCTGGTGGAGGGCTGGCAGGGTGAGCCGTGGGGACGCGAAGGTCAGCCGCAGCGTTGGGTCGAGCAGCGTGATTTGCTGGCCGATGAATTTCCACCTGCCAACCACGCCCTGATTGCCCGCTTAGTGGCGGGCGAGATTTAAACTCAGGGGCTGCGTGCCCCTGCCGATTACGGCTGCTCTTCACTCCAGTCGTCACTCTCCGTCATGTCTCCGCTGCTGGGAATGCGTTTCTCTTCAGCGGCCCACTCACCCAGATCGATCAACTGACAGCGTTTGCTGCAAAACGGGCGCCACGGGCTGAGTTCATCCCACATCACGGCTTTACCGCAGTTGGGGCAAGGTACGGTAATCATCTCTTCCTGCATAACATCCTCTAACAACAGGCTAATTCAAAATTCAGTCGCGCCGGTACTTCGCCGCGTTCGCTATCGAGCGGTAAAAAGCGGATGGCATAGCGGCTTTTATGACCAGAGACCTGCGG
The DNA here is from genome assembly GCF_004916815.1 of Pantoea sp. R102. Classification (NCBI taxonomy): domain Bacteria; kingdom Pseudomonadati; phylum Pseudomonadota; class Gammaproteobacteria; order Enterobacterales; family Erwiniaceae; genus Pantoea; species Pantoea sp. R102. Next base: position 12,792 of record NZ_SDFT01000096.1, on the reverse strand, counting down.
ATAGAGCGCATCTTCCAGCGTCAGCTGCAGGCGCAGCAGGTCGGACCCTTCGGCGTTATCCTGATAAAAGCCGTTGAGGCTGGTCTGATGGCGAAACACGCCTGACTGACGAATCAGGTTGAGGATCATCGTCAGGCTGTTGCGCAGCGGATCGAGCGAGGCCAGCCAGCTATTCACCAGGGTATCGCGCAGCGCCTGTGGCTGGTGCAGCCAGATGTGTAAACCCGGCAGATCAAAACTGCAGCAGCCGCCGGGAATGCTCAGGCGCTGACGTACGGAGGCAATCAGCCGGTCTTCGCGCAGCTGCTGACCCATGCGCGGCGCGGCCATCAGCTCGCTGGACTGCTGCTTTAGCTGTTCGCGCAGCTGGCTGACGGTGTGTTCATCGACACCCGGCACATCCAGCCAGGCACGCAGTTTTTGCTGCTGACGCTCCAGCTCTTTTAACAGCTCGGTGCGCATATCGCCGCGTTCGAAGATATCCAGCAAGTCGCCAATAATACGAAATACACCCAGTGCGGCAACCGAGCTGTTGACCGGCAGCGTTTCGTCCAGCTGGTTAATCAAAAACTCCACGCGCAGCCAGGTGCGCATTTTCTCATTCAATGGGTGTTCAAACAGAACCACTGTGCTCATGATATTAATCCCGTCCGGTTGCTGCCAGGCGTAAATAGCGCTGGTGAAGTTCAGCAACGCGCGACAAAGCCTGTTCCGGCGTGCCGCTGTTATCAATGATGTCATCCGCGCAGGCTAAACGCTGCTGACGGCTGGCCTGCGCGGCAAGAATCCGTTGCGCCTGGCTGAGAGAGATACCATCACGCTGGCGGGTGCGCTGCAGCTGCGTGGCCTCATCGACATCCACGACTAATACCCGGTCAGCCTGATGCTGCAGACCATTTTCTACCAGCAGCGGCACTACCCACATGACGTAAGGCGAAGCTGCCTGCGCCTTCAGCTGCTGGGTACGGGCGTTAATCAGCGGATGCAACAGTTGATTGAGCCAGTTTTTCTCTTGCGGCTGCTGGAAAATAATTTCCCGCAAACGCGCGCGATAAAGCGTGCCTTCTGCGGTCAGAATCGATTCTCCGTGGCGTTTCACAATCGCACTGAGCGCAGGTGTGCCCGGTTCAACCACCTCGCGGGCAATCACATCGGCATCTATGATGTCGACGTTCAGCGCGGCAAAAGCATCAGCAATGGTGCTTTTACCACTACCAATGCCGCCGGTCAGTGCAACGGTAAAAGGCATAGCGTTCTCTCAACATTTTTCTCATCTGCCGCAGCGTGATGAGAGCCCGATCACAATCGGTTTTCTCAGCTAAATTTAACGGATTGTAGCTTAAATAAAGTGAAATTCGCAGTCTTGTCGCGGAACGAATGGCGCGTATGATAACGACACTGGAGCCGTGAGCGCTACCCGAACTGCGGTTCGTCGTCACTAACCAGGACACTCTGCTATGCGTATCGAAGAAGATGTAAAACTGGGCTTTAAAGATGTATTGATCCGCCCGAAACGCTCCACGCTGAAAAGCCGTTCCGAGGTTGAGCTGGAACGCACGTTCACCTTCAAACATTCAGGCCTCGCCTGGTCCGGCGTTCCGGTGATTGCCGCCAACATGGATACCGTCGGCACCTTTACCATGGCCGAAGCGCTGGCAGGCTTTAACGTGCTGACCGCCGTTCACAAGCACTACAGTGTTGAAGCGTGGCAGACCTTTATCCAGCGCGTACCGGCTACAGTGCTCAGCCACGTGATGGTCTCCACCGGGACCTCAGAAGCAGATTTCACAAAGTTAAGCGCGATCCTCGCGCTGTCGCCCCAGCTCAATTTTATCTGTATTGATGTGGCAAACGGCTACTCCGAGCACTTTGTTGCCTTCCTGCAGCGCGCGCGGGAAAGCTTCCCGGGGAAAACCATTTGTGCCGGGAATGTGGTGACCGGTGAAATGGTCGAAGAGCTGATTCTGTCCGGTGCCGACATTGTGAAGGTGGGAATCGGCCCGGGATCGGTCTGCACCACGCGCGTCAAAACCGGCGTTGGCTATCCGCAACTCTCTGCGGTGATTGAGTGTGCTGATGCGGCGCACGGCCTCGGTGGGCAGATTGTCAGTGACGGCGGTTGCGCCGTGCCGGGCGATATCGCCAAGGCGTTCGGCGGCGGCGCTGACTTCGTGATGCTCGGCGGCATGCTGGCGGCACACGATGAGTGCGAAGGCACTCTTGTTGAAGAGCAGGGCGAGCAGTTCATGCTGTTCTACGGCATGAGCTCCGAATCCGCGATGAAACGTCATGTAGGCGGTGTGGCGGGCTACCGCGCCGCAGAAGGTAAAACCGTTCGTCTGCCGCTGCGTGGACCGGTCGCGGAGACGGTGAAGGATATCCTCGGCGGGCTGCGTTCGGCCTGTACTTACGTCGGCGCAGAGCGCCTGAAAGAGCTGACCAAACGCACCACCTTTATTCGTGTGGCAGAGCAGGAAAACCGCGTCTTTAACCGCTGATGTGCCGCAACGGGCGCCGCGTGCGCCCGTTTAACGTATGGCGTCTCCCAGACCAAATACCGGCAGATACATGGCAATCACCAGCGTGCCGACAATGCCGCCAATCACCACCATCATTAATGGCTCCAGCGAAGCGGCGAGGCTGTCTGCGCGCGTCAGCGTTTGCGCTTCGTGCCACTCCGCCAGCCGCGCCAGCATCACATCCAGCGCACCGGCCTCTTCACCGACGCGGATCAGCTGAGCGCACAGCGGCGTAAACAGCGGATGTCCCTGTAGCGCCTGATGCAGCGGTGCGCCAGCGGCAATATGCTGCTGTAATGCCACGATGGCATCGCGCCACAGTCGCGCGGCCAGCGTCACTTCCACCGCCTGCAGGCTTTGCAGCAGCGTCAGTCCGGCCTGCTGCGTCAGTTGCAGAATCGCATATATCTGGCTGAGCTGACCGCCGCGCCACAACGGGGCCAGCAGCGGAAGCCGCAGCAGCCACTGCTGGCAGCGCTTTTGCCACGCAACGGATCGTCGGTAGGTCAGACGCGCCAGCCACCCGGACGCCACACCGCACAACAGCAGCGGCAGCGCCGCCTGCTGCAACAGCGCCGACAGCGCCATCACGCCGGCGGTAAAGGCCGGCAGCGGTGCGTCAAAACTGGCGTACACCGCAACAAATTCCGGCAGTACAAACAGCAGCATCCCGGCGCTGACCGCCAGCGCCACCAGTAGGATGAACAGCGGATAGCGCAACGCTTTCACTACCTTCTGGCGCAGAAACTGTTGCCTGCTCTGCTGTAGTGCCAGCTGGCGGCAGCACTCGTCCAGTTGCCCGGTCAGCTCACCCACCTGCATCAGTGCCGGAAACAGCGGCGGGAAGATATCCGGCCAGGCGCGCAGCGCCTGAGAAAACGGCTCTCCGGCCATGACCCGCTGTTGCAGAAGGCTCAGCAGCACGCGCCAGCCTGCATGGGGATGGCCGCTGGCCAGCAATGTCAGACTCTCCGCCAGCGGCAGCCCGGCTTTCAGCAACGTCGCCAGCTGGCGCATCAGGTCAATTTTCTGCTGCCACTTCCAGTCGCGCGCGCGCCAGCATTTCCCGCGCTGCCAGCTCACCACCAGCATGCCGCGATCGCCCAGCTGGCCGAGCAGGGCATCCTGCGTGGGCTGCAGCGACTCGCCCTCCTGCAGCAGGCCCATGCTGTCCAGTGCCTGCCAGTGAAACTGGTAGCGATTAGCCATTGCCAAGGCCCACCACGCGCTGCATCTCCTCGAAAGAGGTGTCGCCGCGGCTCACCGCCTCCAGCCCGGCGGTCAGCAGCGTTTTCATTCCCTGCTCCGCGGCCAGCGTCAGCAGGTGCTCCAGCGGCATATCAGCCGAGATGGCGTTCTGCAATCTGCTGCTCATCGGCAGGATTTCAAACAGCGCCAGGCGGCCGTAATAACCAGAGAAGCAGTGATCGCAGCCGGGGGCACGCCAGGTTTGCAGCGTGCCGGGCCACATGTCGCCCGGCAGATGGGCAATCGCCTGGCCCGGCTGACGGCAGTGCACGCACAAACGGCGCACCAGCCGCTGCGCCACCACCAGCTGTAACGCCGGGCCAAGCAGATAGCCGGGAATGTCCATCTGCCGTAAGCGGGTCAGGGTTTCGGCCGTCGAGTTGGTGTGCAAGGTTGAGAGCACCAGGTGTCCGGTCTGCGCCGCTTTTACGGCGATGCTGGCGGTTTCAGCATCACGGATTTCGCCGATCATAATGACGTCCGGATCCTGCCGCAGCAGCGCGCGCAATACGCGGTTAAAATCGAGACCGCTCCGTGGCTGTACCTGTGTCTGGTTAATCCCCTGTAGCGGAATTTCCAGCGGGTCCTCCACGCTGCAGACGTTTTTCTCCGGCACGTTGAGGGCGCTCAGGCTGCTGTACAGCGTAAAGGTTTTACCGCTGCCGGTTGGGCCGGTGACCAGAATCAGCCCCTGCGGTTTGGCCAGCGCGTTTTTCAGCAGGCGCAGCTGTGGTACCGGCATGCCCAGCTTATCGAGCGCAATGGCGCTGTTTTCGCTTTGCAGCAGGCGCACCACCGCTTTTTCCCCCTGGCTGACCGGCAGGGTCGACAGGCGGAACGCCGCCGGTTTGTCATCCATCTCCAGACTGAACTGGCCATCCTGCGGCAGCCGACGCTCCGCGATATCCAGACCGCCGAGGATTTTCAACCGTGCCAGCACGGCGGCGGGTGGGGCATCCGGTAACTGCGGCAGCGGATGCAGCACGCCGTCAATCCGCAGCCGCACGCGCAGCCCGTGACGCTGCGGTTCAAAGTGCACATCGGAGGCGCGTCGCTGTATGGCCTGGCGCAGAATCTGATCCACCGCGTGAATGGCGGACTCGGCGCTGGCCTGTTCGCGCGGTGCCGCACTGCTTTCTGGCTGGTGCAGCAGCTGCTCCAGCCGTGCGGCGGGCCAGCACTCAACCTCGACTGCGCACTGGCTGGCAAACTGCAGCGCCTCTAACAACAGCGGATCTGGCGCGTCCGCGACCGCCACGCGCAAGTGCGTGGCGTCATGATGCAGTATCACGGCCTGATAGCGGGCACACAGCGCCTGCAGGGTGCTATCCGGCTTATCCATTGTTTTCTTCCTTGTCGGCAAAGCGGAACTGCTCGAGACAGCTGTCGCGCAGGCTGGTGTTGTCGCTGGTGCAGCTGCGTTGCCAGCTGAGTGCGCCTTCCGCCGCATTCCATATCGGCAACATTGCAACGGTTAACCCCGTCAGGCTCTCCTGGCCGGTCAGCGTAATGGCACCATTGACCACGCTCAGGTTCGCCACATAGCGTGAGCCTTTGGCGGCGGGAATACCGCGCTCGCCGGCCTGACACTGCGCCGGTCCGCCGCGCTCAATGGCGCACAGCTCCACGGCAGTTTTATAGGGCACCATGGTTTGCAGCATGTCGGTCAGCGCGGCACGTTGCAGATAATTTTGGTAAGCGGGCAGGCCAATGGCGCTGAGGATGGCGACGATACCGATAACAATCATCAGCTCGATCAGGGTAAAACCGCGTTGTTTATCCATAATGAGGCTCCTTGTTGTGGAGCCGCAACGGTAAGAAAGGGCGGGCAAAAGCGGAAGGGGGCGCGTTTCAATCCCGGAAAGGGGCGCGCAGACAATGTAGCGCGTTACAGGCGAAGCCACATGATGATGGAAGCCGGCTCGCAAACTGCCGCCAGCACCGGCGGCATGGCCAGACGTCAGACTTCGCGAAAACGCATCGACAGATCGAGTGCCTGCACGTGCTTAGTCAGCGCGCCCACCGAGACATAATCCACTCCGGTGGCGGCGATCTGCGGCAGCGTCGTCTCCGTCACGTTGCCGGACACCTCCAGCAGTGCGCGCTTCGCAGTCAGCGTAACCGCCTGCTGCATCATCGCCAGCGTGAAGTTATCCAGCATGATGATGTCGGCGCCGGACGCCAGCGCCAGCTGCAGTTCGCTGAGACTTTCCACTTCCACCTCGACCGGCACATCCGGGTGCAGCCACAGGGCTTTCTCCACCGCTTTACTGACCGAACCGCTGGCAATGATGTGGTTTTCTTTAATCAGGAAAGCGTCGGACAGGCCCAGGCGATGATTCTGCCCGCCGCCGCACAGCACCGCATACTTGAGCGCGGTGCGCAGGCCAGGCAGGGTTTTGCGCGTATCCAGCAGCTGGGTATTGCTGCCAGATAAGAGCGCCACATAGCGGTTCACGGCTGTCGCTACGCCGGAGAGCGTCTGCACAAAGTTTAACGCGGTGCGTTCTGCCGTCAGCAGCAACCGCGCCGGTCCCCGTAATTCAAACAGCAGCTGATCGGCCACCAGCGGTTGGCCGTCTTCGACGTGCCAGGTAATGGAAACGTTATTGCCCAGCTGGGTAAACACCTCTTCCACCCAGCGTTTACCACAGAAAACACCGGCTTCGCGGGTGATAACGCGCGCTTCAGCCTGCGCCGCCTGCGGCAACAGCTGGGCGGTGATGTCGCGGTCCGCGTCAACGTCACCGCCTAAATCCTCCTGAAGCGCGCGCGCCACGGTTTCCGGGATATCCAGCTGAATACGTTTAAGCAGTTCCTGACGACGATGTTCGGGATTATAACGACGCGACACCATGATTTTGCGGCTCCACCCTGCGGATTACGTGCGCTCACCTTAGCCTGATTTTGCAGCTATTGCCAGACACGCCAGGTGAAATGTTTAGTATCCTTAACTTGCTGATGCCATAACGCATTAAGTCACAAGCAGTGAGGTGGAATCATGGTATTCTCAGCCAGATTTTGTTCAGGATAACAGGCATGAAACTGGAACACGGCTGGATCACGAGCGCACGCAAGGTGCCGTCGCCGCACTTCAATGCGCGGCCGGATAACGAAGCGCCGTCGCTGCTGATCATTCATAACATCAGTCTGCCGCCGGGCGAATTTGGCGGTCCGTGGATTGACCGGCTGTTCACCGGTACGCTACCGGCTGATGCGCATCCCTATTTTGCGGATATCGCCCAGTTACGCGTGGCGGCGCACTGTCTGATTCGCCGTGACGGTGAGCTGGTACAGTATGTTTCCTTTGACCAGCGCGCCTGGCACGCCGGCATTTCGCAGTTTGCCGGACGGGAAAACTGCAACGATTTTTCCATGGGTATTGAGCTGGAAGGCACTGATACGCTGCCCTACACCGATGCCCAGTACGCTACGCTGCAGCAGGTTACCCGCCTGCTGATGCAGCATTATCCGCTGACGCCGCAGCGTATCACCGGTCACAGCGATGTTGCGCCGGAACGCAAGACCGATCCCGGTCCGGCATTTGACTGGATACGCTATAAACAGGCTATCGGGCAGGAGCACCCCTGACACCGCAGGAGCAGGTATGACGTTGTTTAGTTTGTTGTTAGTTTTGGGTTGGGAACGCCTTTTTAAATTAGGTGAACACTGGCAGCTGGATCATAGGCTTGAGCCGCTGTTTCGCGGTCGCCAGCGCTTCTCGTTGCTGCGTACGCTGCTGATGACCGTGATCGCCATGCTGCTGGTCTGGGTGGTGGTGTGGAGCCTGAAGGGCATTCTGTTTGGCGTGGCGCAGCTGCTGTTCTGGATTGTGGTCGGTTTGCTGTGCATTGGTGCCGGCTCGGTGCGGTTGCATTACCACCAGTATCTTAAAGCGGCGAGCCACGATGATGAAGCGGCCCATCAGGCGATGGCGGCAGAGCTGACGCTGATTCACGGCGTGCCGGTTGACTGTAGCGAGCGCGAATTTCTGCAGGCGCTGCAAAACGCGCTGATCTGGATTAATTTCCGCTTCTATCTTGCGCCGCTGTTCTGGTTTGTGGTCGGTGGCCCTTACGGGCCAGTGTTGCTGGTGGGGTATGCGTTTCTGCGCGCCTGGCAGAGCTGGCTGGCAAAACACCGTTCCCCGCTGGAACGCGCACAGTCCGGCATCGATCGCATTCTGCACGTGCTGGACTGGATTCCTGTGCGGCTGGCCGGTGTGGCTTATGCGCTGCTCGGCCACGGCGAGCGTGCGCTGCCGGCATGGTTTGCTGCGCTCAGCGATGTGCATCGTCCACAGTATCAGGTGCTGACCAGCCTGGCGCAGTTCTCGCTGGCGCGCGATCCGCATCTGGATAAAGTGGAAACGCCACGGGTCGCCGTGGCGCTGGCCAAACGCGTTTCGCTGGTACTGGTCGTGGTAGTGGCGCTGCTGACCATCTACGGCACGTTAGTGTGATCGGCAGGCGGCACGCCGAAATCCGGTGTGCCGTCTTCGCGCCAGGCAAAATATTTAAGCCGCGTATGGCGGTTGGGATCCCACAGCGGATCGCCCTCAATTTCGGTGTAATTCCGCGCGTGATACACCAGCACATCCTGTCCTGCTTCATCCACGGTAAAACTGTTATGCCCCGGACCGTACTGGTGATTATCCCAGCTGGTGGCAAATACCGGCCGCGCCGATTTGTGCCATGCACTGATGTCGAGCGGATCGGCCTGCGCGTCAATACTCAGTATGCCGAGGCAGTAATTTTCGTCTGTGGCGCTGGCTGAGTAGGTGACAAACAGCCGCTCGCCATGGCGAATCACCGCCGGTCCCTCATTGACGCTAAAGCCGGCACACTCCCACTCATACTCCGGCCGGCTGAGCATCAGCGGCTGGGTTTTCAGCGTCCACGGATTCAGTAACTCCGCCAGATACAGGTTGGAGTTACCGGGAATGACCGGGTCTTTTTGCGCCCACAGATACCAGTTTTTACCCTGATGCACGAAGTGGGTGGCGTCAAGGGCGAAGGTATCGAGGTGGGTTTGCACGCGGCGGCACGGCTGCCAGTGACCGCTGAGCGGATCGGCATCGTCACATACCAGCGCGTACATACGGTGCTGAAACAGCCCCTCTTTGATTTCGCGGGACGGCGCGGCGGCAAAGTAAATCACCCACTGGCCATTAATCAGGTGCAGTTCCGGTGCCCAGATCAGGGCGCTGCAGGGACCACTGTCCGGTTTATGCCACACGGTTGTGGCCGGGGCGGTAATCAGGCCGTTAAGCGTGCTGGCATAGCGCAGCTCCAGCCGATCGTACTCGGGCACCGAAGCGATAAAATAGTAGCCATCGCCGTGGCGCAATATAAACGGATCGGCACGTTGCGTAATAAACGGGTTAGGCCAGCTCATTTAATTTCTCCTGGTTGTGAGGTTGCGCGGCGAACAGGGGCGGACAGGTCATGGAAGTTGGCGCGACGCAGCGCGAGATCCTGCTGGATGGTGCGCATCAGCGCGCGGTCCACTTTCAGCAGGCGCACTACGCCGGCGGTGATCAGATAGCCGACGCCGGGGATCAGGGTAAACAGCAGCACAATGCCGTTAAGCGCGCTGGCAGACTGCTGTTTCGCCGCTGCGTCATAGCCATACATCGACAATAAAAACCCGACCATGGCACCCGCTACCGCCAGTCCGACCTTGAGGAAAAACAGGTTGCCGGAGAAGCTGATCCCGGTGATGCGTTTACCGGTTTTCCATTCGCCGTAGTCATCGACATCAGCCATCAGTGACCAGTGCAGCGGCGACGGGATTTGGTGCAGGATGTTCAGCAGGAAATAAGCGATCACCACGGTGACGGTGGCGTGCGGATCGATCCAGTAAAAGCCGCTGGAGAACAGCGCCAGCGCAATGTTGGTCCAGAAAAACACCTTGAGCTTGCACCAGCGATCGGTGAGGACTTTCGCCAGTGTGCTGCCCAGCATCATGCCGATGACGCCCAGGCTGATAAACAGCGTCGCAAAGTGCGTCGACTGGCCCATCACCCAGGTGACGTAATACATGGTGGCGGCCATGCGAATAAAACCGGGACAGACATTACAGAACGTCAGCAGCAGAATGCGCACCCACTGATCGTTCTTCCATACATCGCGCAAATCTTTCTTCAGATCATCGTTGCTCGGTACCGCCGGGCGAATACGCTCGCGCACCGTGGCAAAACAGAACAGAAACATCACCAGGCCAATCAGCGCCAGCACGCTCATTGCCAGCTGATAGCCGCGCGCTTTGTTGTCGCCGCCAAACCACTCGGCCATCGGCAGCAGCGACAGCGAGAGGATCAGCGTGGCGATGCCCACCATGACAAAGCGGTATGACTGGCAGGAGACGCGTTCACCGGGATCGTTAGTGATGACGCCGCCCAGCGAGCAGTAAGGAATATTGATGGCGGTGTAGGTCAGCGACATCAGGAAATAGGTGACAAATGCCCAGATCACCTTGTTGTCGTAGCTCCAGTCCGGGGTGGTAAACATCAGCACGCTGAACAGCACGTAGGGCAGCGATATCCACAGCAGCCATGGGCGAAAGCGTCCCCAGCGGCTCTGTGTGCGGTCGGCAATTGCGCCCATTATCGGGTCGGTCACCGCATCCAGCACCCGTACTGACAGTAACAGCGTGCCGACCAGCGCCGGGGCGAGGCCAAATACGTCGGTGTAGAAGTAGTTGAGGAACAGCATGATGGCACCGCCGATCATGTTGCATCCGGCGTCACCCATGCCGTATCCCAGTTTTTCTCTGAACGAGAGGGCTGCTCCTTTCATCAGTCGTCTCCTGCGACAAGTGGAGCAAAAATTATCAGCGTTAAATCAGTAACCTGGTGGGGAACAATCGGTCAGGATGATGGACAAAATACGCGGGCGGGGAAAAGTGTGAAGCGGATCGGCCCGGCAGCAGCGTGCCGGGCCCGGTGAAGCATCAGGCTTTCTGTACCCGATTTTTAACGGTATAACCCACGGCCAGCACCAGCAGCCACACCGGAATCAGCCACACTGAAATCGCCATGCCCGGCGTCATTAGCATGATCACCAGAATGGCCGCCAGGAACAGCAGGCAGATCCAGTTACCCAGCGGATACAGCACCGCTTTGAAACGGGTGGTCACGCCCTGCTGATCTTTCTTCTTACGGAATTTCAGGTGCGCGAGACTGATCATCGCCCAGTTGATGACCAGCGCGGAGACCACCAGCGACATCAGCAGGCCGAAGGCTTCGCCCGGCATCAGATAGTTAATCAACACGCACAGCGCAGTGGCTACCGCCGACACCAGAATGGTCGCCACCGGCACACCACGACGATCCACTTTCAGCAGCGCTTTTGGCGCGTTACCCTGCTGCGCGAGGCCGAACAGCATGCGGCTATTACAGTAAACGCAGCTGTTATACACCGACAGCGCGGCGGTCAGGATCACCACGTTGAGCGCATTCGCCACCAGTGCATCGCCCAGTTCGTGGAAAATCAGTACAAACGGGCTGGTCTCTTCGGTGACGCGCGTCCATGGCAGCAGGGAGAGCAACACCGCCAGCGAGCCGATGTAGAAAATCAGGATACGCCACAGCACCTGGTTGGTGGCTTTAGGGATGCTCTCTTGTGGATTGTCGGCTTCTGCGGCGGTGATACCCACCAGTTCAAGGCCGCCGAAGGAGAACATGATGATCGCCATCATCATTACCAGCCCGCTAACGCCGTGCGGCAGGAAACCGCCCTGGTTCCACAGGTTGCTGACGCTGGCCTGTGGGCCGCCGTTGCCGCTAAACAGCAGCCAGCCGCCAAACAGGATCATACCGATGACCGCCACCACTTTGATAATCGCGAACCAGAACTCCATCTCACCGAACACTTTGACGTTGGTCAGGTTGATGGCGTTGATCACCACAAAGAAGATAGCCGCAGTGGCCCAGGTGGGGAATTCCGGCCACCAGAACTGAATATATTTGCCGACGGCGGTGAGTTCAGCCATCGCCACCAGCACATACAGCACCCAGTAGTTCCAGCCGGAGGCAAAGCCGGCAAAGTTGCCCCAGTATTTATAGGCGAAGTGGCTAAAGCTGCCGGCCACCGGCTCTTCCACCACCATTTCACCGAGCTGGCGCATGATCAGGAAGGCAATAAAACCGGCGATGGCATAGCCGAGAATCACGGCCGGACCGGCCGATTTAATCACTGATGCGCTGCCCAGAAACAGACCGGTACCGACGGCACCGCCCAGCGCAATCAGCTGAATATGGCGATTTTTCAGGCCGCGATGCAGCGTTTCGCCATGCTGTTGTTCCATACAAACCTCATGATGTTGTTATTGTGCACATGCAGTGCGCGCACTGTAAGGCTGTTCTATCTGTGTACGTTTTTCTTTACGGTATCCGGCGGGCTGTGTGCAAGCCTGAGCTACCCTGGCGACCAGAATAGTGATAAGCGCGCCGCTTTGCACCTGCTTTTGCTTTTTGTGCTGAGAGATGGCTGAAAAAGCAGCAGCATCCTCTGCGCTTCCCTTGCGCTATTTCTGCCATGAATAAGGCTTAAACACGAATAGCATTCGCTTATGGCTACGCAGCCTGATGCGCGCTAATGCAGTGTAAGGTTTGGTAAAAGTGAAATCTGTTAACATTTGCCGCGCTGAGACGCTTTTCTGCCAGATCCCGGTAAGTTAGCGCACGGTAACCGGTGTCTGCGGTGAAAGTGTGCGGGGGGCCATATAGACACAAGGTGAATACTTTGTTACTTTACGGGCACCATTTTTCAATTGGTATTACCAATTTACTCCGGACGTTTGGCTCATAAGAAGGGATGATGGCCTACAGTAAAATTCGCCAACCCAAGCTCTCCGATGCAATCGAGCAGCAGCTGGAATCCCTGATTATGGAAGGGACGCTCCAGCCGGGTGAAAAACTGCTTCCCGAGCGTGAACTGGCCAAACAGTTTGATGTCTCACGTCCATCGCTGCGCGAAGCGATCCAGAGTCTGGAAGCCAAAGGCCTGCTGCTGCGCCGTCA
>NZ_SDFT01000095.1:0-55061 GCF_004916815.1 Pantoea sp. R102 | reverse complement strand
TGCCAGCAGCATCAGCAGCCCCAGCAGCGTGCGCAGATGCAGCATCCAGCGCCCCGGACGCGGCAGGCAGCGCGCCATGCCCGGCAGCGCCGCAACCAGCAGCCACGGCAGACTCATGCCGACTCCGAGCGCGACAAACAGCAGCCACAGCTGCGGCAGCGGCGCGGTCAGCGCATAGGCGACGGCGGTGCCAAGAAACGGTGCGCTGCACGGCGTCGCCAGCAGCGTGGCAAAGGCCCCCTGGCCAAAATGTCCTGCCAGACCGGCACCGCCGTGCGTCGCCAGCCGGGTAGTCAGGCCGGAAGGCAGTCGAAAATGCAGCAGATCGAACAGACTGGCGCTGAACAGGAACATCACCAGCACCATCACCAGCAGAAAGCCGCTGCTCTGAAACTGAATGCCCCAGCCCAGCGCCTGACCGCTGAGCCGTAGCACGGTCATCAGCAGCGCCAGCAGCAGGAAAGAGAACAGAATACCGGCGCTGGACGCGAGAAACTGCTGACGCGTCTGGCGTTGCGTCTGTCCCTGCTGCTGCACCAGACTGCTCAGTTTGATCGCCAGCACCGGCAGCACGCAGGGCATCAGGTTGAGAATCAGCCCGCCGAGCAGCGCCAGCAGCACTACCGACCACAGCGTGGCGTTTCCGGCAGAGGGAGAAAACAGCGGCTGATGACCAAGGGTCAGCTGGCTTTGCTGAGCGATACCGGCGTCAGCGATAACCAGCGACAGCGCTTTACCGCGCAGGTCCGGCGCGGCCTCGCCCCATTCGTCGGTCACCGCCACGCGGGCAGTCAGCGTCTCGCCCTGCACGTTGATTTGCGGCGCCGCCAGCATGCTGCCCTGCGGATAATCAAAGAACAGTTCCGGCTGCTGCCAGCCCTGCTGACGCTGCGCCCGGATTTGCAGCGTGCCATCAACGAAGCTGGCATCAAGCTGATCGGTCAGCCCGCTGTCAGCCGGGATCTGCCCCATCGCCTGGGCGAAATCACGTGCAAAATCCGGACTGGCGGGCTGCGAGAGATCGAGCTGGAACGGAAAATCCGTCAGGATGCAGACGTCGCTACAGGTGGACAGCGTCAGCGTGCCGGCCAGCGTGCCCTGCGGGGCAGATTCGAGCACGATGGGCAGCGTAACGTCGCCTTTGTAGCCCTGCGTGGTGAGGCCGCTGACGTCAAAGCGCGCTGGCACTGGCCACGACCAGCGGGCGTTGACATCCGGCGTTTGCCAGCGGATTTCCGGCGCGACGCCGCCTTCGCCCGGCGAGCGCCAGTAGGTTTTCCAGCCCGGCTGCAGGCGAATATCCAGCAGCAGTTGCAGGTGATCGCCCTGCGGCGCGGCGCGCAGGCGCACTTCGGCGTGGCTGTTTTGCGCATTGCGCAGCCAGCCGGTATCGGCGGCTTGCACGCTCAGCGCGCAGCTCGCCACGAGGAGCAGCAGGCTCCTGATCAGGAATGTCATAATCGTTTCTCCGGTGAATAACAGGGTTTACGCGGTGTATCGCGTAGTGTTATTCCCGGAAGACGCAGAGCGTGAGATGGCGCCGTCGCAGCGGCACAAACAGCGGTTCACGCCGCCAGACAGTGGCAGACGAGGTCTGGAAGAGCGTGGCGATCAACGCCAGCAGCAGTACGAGGAATGGCAGCGCGGTATCGAGCAGCGGCGCGCTGCCGCTGAGTGACTTAGCGCCCAGCGCACAGGGTTTATCACTGCTGGCACCGTCATCAACGGCGGCGCTGTGAGCAGTAATGCTAACGACAGGCTGAGTCGGGAGATTGAAGCTGCGCTGGACGAGACAAAATGCCAGCACCAGACAAACCAGTGCCAGAATCCATTTTGCGCGTTGGGGCGATATCGTCATGCCACAGCCTCAGAGAAAAGTGCCGCCAGTTTATGCAAAAGCAGCAGAAACACCAACCCCTGCTGTGTAAACTTTTGTCTTTATGCCAGCGGGATCGTGCTGACTGCAGAGAGGGAGAAATTATTTACGTTGATTGATCAGCAAGCGCCAGCGGCGGCGTTCGCGCAGCAGGCGCTGATGCAGCCGCTGCAGCTGGGGTAACGTGAGCGCGGCGATCGCTTCTGGCGTAAGCACCGGCAGTCCCTGCTGTTTCCGCAGTGCCTCACTGGCGGCGTCGGCGTTCTGGTGTGGCTGGCACTGCGCCAGTAACGTCGCCTGCCAGCCCTGCAGCGTTTCATCGTTGATGGCGGCGAGTTCACTCACCATGTCGCGCAAAAATGCTTTGCAGTGTTGCAGCAGCGTGCGCCAGCCAATGGACGGGGATTGCAGCGCCAGCTGGAGTCCATCCACATCCGCCACGCGCTGGTAGCGCGCTGACACCACGTAGCCAATCTGTTGCCCGACCCGCAGGCGCTGAAAGAAGCGTGGTTCAAACATCAGCGCCAGCGCACGCAGCGCCGCGAGGCTGGCATCATCAGCAGCGGGCAGCGGAATAAACAGCAACAAGGCCTGATCGTTCGCCGCACAACGCAGCGCGCTGACGCCGTGCTGTAGCGCAGCCGCGCGCGCCGGCGCAGGCTGAGGCTGCACCACCTCGCTCAACCCGTGCGCGGCATGCTGACTGACGCTTTCGCTGTGGCCGCACCAGGCGGCCTGCCATGCAGGATGCGCAGCCGGGGCCAGCAACTGCTGCGGTAGCGCTTCCAGCAACTGACGAATCACAATACTTTGTGCAGCACGGTGCGGTTGCGGCAGCACCGGCGCATTCAGCGCCGCCAGCACGCCAGGCAGCTGCTGCAGCGCGGGCATTGCATCGTCAGGCAGATTAATCACCAGTTGCCAGACGCCCTGGTGCTGTTGCCAGCGTCCGCTGCCACCGGCATGGCGCAGTGCGGCCAGCCGTGGGCGCAGCTGCTGCTGCCAGCTTAGCGCCGCCTCGTCACTCAGGGTGTGATAAAACGCCGGGCGCACCAGCAGCGTTTCCCTCGGCTGCACCGGGCTTGCGCGCAGCAACGGCGGGCAATTTGCCGGGAGTTCCGGCGAATGCCGGACGTCAGCGCAAGGATAAAATGACCAGTTAACCGGCGCGACCGGGCCAGCCGCGGTCGGTGGCCATGGCGCGCGCTGCAGACAGAATCCCTGCGTGGTATAAGGCACGGCGGACAGCTGTCGCTGCGTCAGCAGCCGCGTGCAAGAGGCCTGTGGCAGCGCGGCGATGAAACCGGTGAAATCTGCGGGAATGTCAGCTGACGGCGCCGATCCCAGCGCCCGTCCGCGCAGCTGCGTCAGCGGCGACAGCGCAGCGAAATCCTGCTGTGCCAGTTGCAAATAGTGGCGATGCTGCGCTGGCGTGGCGGCGCGCACCGCACGCAGATGCTGCCAGAAGAGCTGTTCAATGCGTCTTGCCGCCGACGCTGACAGCGCTGGCGCACTGAAGCGCAACGCCAGCCAGCTATGATCGGCACTCTGCCACAGCCATTCACACTGCAGCGAAGCGCACAGTTGCTCGCTGCGCAGCTGCGCCATCAGGCTGCCAGGGGCTTCATCCTGCCAGAAAGCCTCCAGCAATGTGACGTTGTCACGCAAAGCGTTTTCTTCGCCGGTGATAAACAGGCTAAGCCAGAATGACTCTTCACCGGCAAGCTGGATGAGCGTTTCAACTGGCTCCGGCGCGGAAATGGCTGGCAATAAGGAGTGCGCCGCACCGCCTGACTGGCGAACAGCAAACGCCTCAGCCAGCTGCTGTAATTCACCCAGCGATTGCGGTCCGCTCAGCCACAGCTGCTGGTTGGCGGCGACAAAATGCTGCTGATGAAACAACCGTAGCGCCTGCTGCAGCTCCGTTACGTTGTCACCAAAAGTCGCCGCACTCCCGACGCGAAAGCGGCGCAGTGCGCCACCGGCCGCGTCGAGCAGCGCTGCTTCACTCAGCGTTTCGGCATGATGCCGCAGCAGCTGATATTCTGCCTCAATGACCGCCGCTTCCCGTGTAATCGCCGTACCGGTCAGCAGTGGCGGAGCCAGCATATCTGCCAGCCTTGCCACGCCCGCCGCCAGCGCCTGCGCCGGCAGCTGGAAGAACCAGGCACTGCGGCTGAGTTGCGTGGTGGCATTCACCTGACCACCCTGTTGCTGCAGCCACGGCATCAGGCGCTCATCGCCGGTAAAGCCCGCGCTGCCGCAAAACAGCAGATGTTCCAGCAGATGCGCCAGGCCGGGCCAGCGATCGGGTTCGTGCAGGCTGCCCGCGCCGACGCGCACCAGCGCCGCGCTTTCCCGCGCGTCGGGCTGGTGCGACAGATGACAGCGCAGACCGTTAGCCAGCGTCAGGCTGCGTTCGCACATCAGGTGACCCGCTGTTTGAAAATCAGCTCAGAGTTGCTGCGGTTGCGGAACTGCAGCTGGGCGATTTTGATATCGCTGCAGCTGGCTTCGCGGCGAGCCTCAAGAATTTTTCCGTGATGCGGCGACTTGCTGCACACCGGGTCGGTGTTGTCGGCATCGCCGGTCAGCATGTATGCCTGGCAGCGGCAACCGCCGAAATCTTTCTCTTTCTCATCGCATGAGCGGCACGGTTCCGGCATCCAGTCGAAGCCGCGATAGCGATTGAAGCCAAACGAGTTGTACCAGATATCCTCCAGGCTCTGCTCCAGCACTGAGGGGAACTGCACCGGCAACTGGCGCGCGCTGTGACAGGGTAACGCCGTACCTTCCGGCGTCACGCTGAGAAATATCGATCCCCAGCCGCCCATACAGGGTTTGGGCCGCTCTTCGTAGTAATCCGGCGTGACGAACAGCAGATTGGTGAGATTGCCGCTGCTGCCCATGCGCTCACGGTAGCGCGCAACCACCGCTTCGGCGCGGGCAATCTGCTCGCGCGTTGGCAGTAATCCCTGACGATTAAGATGCGCCCAGCCGTAGAACTGACAGGTGGCCAGTTCGACATCATCCGCCTCCAGCTCGATACACAGATCGATGATTTTATCGATCTGGTCGATATTATGGCGGTGCAGCACGAAGTTCAGCACCATCGGATAGCCGTGCTTTTTCACCGCTTTTGCCATCGCCAGCTTCTGCTGAAACGCCTTCTGCGAACCGGCCAGCGCGGCGTTCAGTGTTTCATCGCTCGCCTGGAAACTGATCTGGATGTGATCCAGCCCGGCGTCGGCGAAGGCATCAAGCTTTTTCTCCGTCAGGCCAATGCCGGAGGTGATCAGGTTGGTGTAAAAGCCCAGATCGCGTGCGGCGCGAATCAGCTCCGGCAGATCTTTGCGCGTCAGCGGTTCACCACCGGAAAAGCCCAGCTGCACGCTGCCCATGGCGCGTGCCTGGCGGAACACCTCGATCCACTGTTCGGTGCTCAGCTCTTGTTCCTGCTGCGAAAAATCCAGCGGGTTCGAGCAGTAAGGACACTGCAGCGGGCAGCGATAAGTCAGCTCCGCCAGCAGCCACAGCGGCGCATTCACGCCAGGTTTATTCGGGTTCACGACACTGGATCCACTTCTGTTCAATGGCCGATTGCAGGAAGTCTTTGACGTCATCATCGACGCCGCCCGCCTCCGGAAAACGCGCATTGAGCGTGGCGATAATGGCCGCCACATCCTGCTTGCCGGTCACCAGTTCCAGAATGGCGGCAGCGGTTTCATTCAGCTTCGCCATCCCTTCCGGGTAAAGCACCACGTGGCTGTCCTGCGCGGCTTCCCACTGCAGACGATAGCCGCGGCGAAACGCCGGAATCAGAGTCTCTTTCATGTGATTACACCAGTCTTGTACTGTGCCAGGCGACCTGATCGGTCACCGTGTGGTACGGCGGACGCTGCAGCGCGTATGCCATGGTCATGGCATCCAGCATGGTCCAGAGAATGTCGAGTTTAAACTGCAGGATCTCCAGCATACGGTTCTGCTGCTCAGCGCTGGTAAAGACTTCCAGTGCCAGCGCCAGGCCATGTTCCACATCGCGGTTCGCCTGGCTCAGGCGGCTGCGGAAGTAGAAATAGCCTTCCTCTTTGATCCACGGATAGTGCTGTGGCCAGCTGTCGAGGCGCGACTGATGAATCTGCGGGGCAAACAGCTCGGTGAGTGAACTGCACGCCGCTTCCTGCCAGTTGGCGCGACGCGCAAAGTTGACATAGGCATCAACGGCAAACCGTACGCCCGGCAACACCAGCTTCTCTGACAGCAAGACTTTGCGATCGAGACCAACCGCTTCTCCCAGCTGCAGCCAGGCTTCAATGCCGCCTTCCTCACCGTTACGACCGTCGTGATCGAGGATACGCTGTACCCATTTACGGCGCGTTGCCGGATCCGGACAGTTGGCCATGATCGCCGCATCTTTCAGCGGAATATTGGTCTGATAGTAAAAACGGTTCGCCACCCAGCCCTGAATCTGCTCGCGCGTCGCGGTACCGTTGTGCATCGCGATATGGTAAGGATGATGAATATGGTAATACGCGCCTTTGGCACGCAGCGCCTGTTCAAAGGCTTCGGGTGACAACGCCTCGGTAATGATCACGATGCGGACTCCTGCAAATGGATCGCCATGCCGTCCCAGCTCACTTCAATGCCCTGCTGCGTCAGGAACTGGCGCTGCGGCGAATGCTCGTTGAGAATCGGATTGGTGTTGTTAATGTGAATCAGAATTTTGCGTCTGGCCGGCAGCGCGGCCAGCAGCGCCATCAGCCCCTGCTCTTCCGCCAGCGCCAGATGGCCCATGGCTTTGCCGGTATTTTTGCCGACGCCGGTGGTCAGCAGCTCATCATCCTGCCACACAGTGCCGTCGATCAGCAGGCAGTCGGCTTTTTGCAGCCACGGCATAATCACCGCATCCGGTTCGCCGAGGCCCGGCGCATACAGCAGCGTCTGCCCGCTGGCGGTGTTTTCGATAAACAGCGCCACGTTATGTCCCGGCAGCGGACGATCGCGATACGGCGAATACGGTGGCGCATTGCTGAGAATTGGAATGGCGGTGAATTGCAGACTGGCGCAGACATCAACGCGAAACGGCTCAAGCGGCGTAAGCGCACGATGTTGCAGGCCACCGTTCCAGTGCTGCAGCATGGTAAAAATCGGGAAGCCGCTGGTGAGGTCGGCATGCACTTCCGGCGTGCACCATACCTGATGCGGGCAGCCCTCACGCAGGCTCAGCAGACCGGTGGTGTGATCGATCTGGCTGTCGGTCAAAATAATGCTGCCAATCGCCGTTCCGCGCAGCACGCCGTGTTTCACCAGTTCCGGTGTCCGGGCGATTTGCTGGCTGATGTCCGGCGAAGCGTTGCACAGCACCCAGTCGGTACCGTTATCGCTGACAATGATTGAGGATTGGGTGCGCGCCTGCGCCTGGAGCGTGTCGTTACGCAGCCCGCTGCAGTTGGCGCAGTTACAGTTCCACTGCGGAAAGCCACCGCCAGCCGCCGAACCGAGGACTTTAATAAACATGTGAAGGACCGAAGCAGGAAAAGAAAATGCCCGCACGAACGGCGGGCAGGACGTCTTAGCGGTTGGAGATGTACAGCGTTACTTCCAGGCCCAGACGCAGGTCAACAAACTCAGGTTTTTTCCACATAATATTCTTCCTCATAGTCTTAAAACGCAGAGCAGGCTCTGCTAAAAACATTGCGACAGAAACAAAGCTTCCGCCAGCAATGGATAACGCGGGGCGATGTTGCGCCAATGTAGCGAGCAGATCAACCCTGATTGCGTAAGGAAATACACTTACGCCTGCCAGATTTGGTGTAATACCCGCTGCCAGTTGCCCCAGGCAAGTTGTTCCAGCAATGCCTGATCATAGTTGAGACTGCGCATCAGCGCATACAGCCGCGGCAAACCGGTGACATCTTTAAGCTCTGCGGGCACGCTGATGCCGTCAAAATCCGACCCCAGCGCGACGTGATCGCTTCCCATAATAGTCATCAGGTGCTCACAGTGTTTAACAATTTCGCTCAAGCCGCCATCATCGTCGCGCTTACCGTCGGCGCGCAGAAAGGCGTTGCCGAAATTAATGCCGACCACGCCACCGCTATCGCGAATCGCCCGCAGCTGGTCGTCGGTAAGGTTGCGCGGCTGCGCGCACAGCGCGTGCGCATTCGAGTGGCTGGCGACCAGCGGCGCTGATGAGAGCCGGGCCGTGTCCCAGAACGCTTTTTCATTCATGTGCGACACGTCGATCATCATGCGCTGCTGATTCGCCAGCGCGATCAGCCGCTCGCCGTCGGCGGTTAGTCCCGGACCGCTATCCGGCGAACCGGGAAATGCGCCAGTAACGCCAGCGCCAAAGCGATTTTCCAGATTCCAGAACGGACCGATGCTGCGCACACCCGCCTGCCAGAAGGCGGCAAGATCGGCGCCGTCGCCGTCAAAACCGTCCGCGCCCTCAATGTGCGCCACCATCGCCAGCACGCCGTCGCGCCGGCAGGCGGCGATATCGGCGGTGCTGAGACACAGGCGCGCCCGGCCATCAGAACGGGCAACCAGCGTTTTCAGAATCTCCAGTTGCTGCCACAGGATCTCCAGCGGCTGCCACGCTTCACCGGCCAGCTGAGGTGCTACTTCGCTGACGTAGCGCTGCGGCGGCACAAACAGCGCAAACAATCCGCCGGAAAAGCCGCCCTGCTGCATGCGCGGAAAATCGAGGTGTCCTTTTTCGATACCGGTAAAGAAGGCAGTGGCCGGATCGTCGCGATGATGCAACCACAGGTTGAGCAACAGGTCATTATGACCATCAAAGGTTTTGATTAACATTGGGTTATCCGCCACGGATTTGATGCCGCCATGCTACGCGCATCCCGCCTGTTCGCCAAATACCGGCGCACAAAGGGTTACTGTTGTGCCACCTGCAGACCGCGATAAAAGGTCGGCTTGACATCGAGTGGCTGAGCAATCAGGCCGTACTTTTGATAAAAGTCGGCGGTTTCCTGCTGCTGTTGTACGGTGTGGTCGTCAATGCTCTGCCAGTGTGACTGACGTCGGGCAAAAGATTTGGCGGCAGCCTCCTGAGGAAAGCCGATGATCTTCGCCAGCCTGGCGGAATACGCCTCAACGTGGCGATTGGCCCAGCGGTCAGCGGCCGCCAGCCGGTTAATATAATCCTGCAGCGCGGCACGTTTACTGGCGTCACTCAGTGCCGCATCGGTGGCGGCGAGGAAGCTGTTGCCGCTGGAGAGCCCCACGCCGTTGATCAACATGCGGCCGGTATGCGTTATTTCTGCCAGCGCGGTGTAAGGATCCCAGGTTGCCCACGCATCGACGGAACCACTCGCCAGCGCAATGCGCGCATCGGCAGGCGTGAGAAAGCGCCAGCTGACGGCTTTATCGCTCAGCCCGGCACTTTCCAGCGCTTTCAGCGCGATAAAATGACCGATCGACCCGCGCCCGGTGGCGATGCGTTTACCGCGCAGATCCCGCGGCGTTTTGATGGGTGAGTCCGGCGCAACCAGCACCGCCAGCCCGGCCGGGGTGGATTTGCTGACGGCCACCGCTTTAACCTGCGAACCCGCGGCCAGCGAGAACAGCAGCGGCGCATCACCAATAATTCCGGCATCAACCGCCCCGGCATTCAGGGCTTCGGCCAGCGGAGCGGCGGCCGGAAATTCAGCCCATTCGATACGGTAGGAGAGATCGTTGAGCTGCTGCGCTGCTTCCAGCTCGGCGCGCATGTTGCCCTTTTGATCGGCAATGCGCAGGGTAACGCCGTGCGCCGCGACGCTGCCGCTGGCCAGTAACAGCATCGTTAAAGTCACTCTTTTCATTATCATTTCTCTGCAGATGAAAAGCCCAGACTACCCTGCGCGTAACAAATGACCGATGCCGATTTCGCATGAGGATTGCCGGAAGGAACATAACGATGCGCGGCTGATGAGGGCGCAAAAAAAAGCCCGCAACACGAGGTGCGGGCAAGGTAATACTGGAAGCAATGTGAGCAATGTCGTGCTCTTCTTCGGTAGAGCCACCGTCGAAGCGCAGAAGAATAATAATCATTCCTATTATCATCTGTAAAGCTCTAATTGAGAATTTTTCTCATTTCCACACTAAGGTTGTGCTTACCACCGTTGCCCGCTGGGTAAAAAAAGCGCAGATACGCGGCGGATTTGGGGAGTACGCTTGCTTTGCGATACACTCTCGCTATTGCCCGAGAATCGTTGAGTTCTATGCCAAAATTATTCCCCGCGCTGCTGCTTGGTCTCAGCGTCCTGAGTGCCTCTGCGCTCGCCGCGCCCGCGGACTCTATCCGCCACAGCGGCTTTGTCTATTGCGTCAACGGCACGGTTAACACCTTCAACCCGCAGATGGTCAGCAGCGGGCTGGTGGTCGATACGCTGGCGGCACAGTTGTATGACCGCCTGCTCGACGTCGACCCTTATACCTATCGCCTGATCCCCGATCTGGCGCAGAGCTGGGAAGTGCGCGATAACGGCGCGACTTACCGCTTCCACTTGCGCAAAGATGTTTCGTTCCAGCACACCAACTGGTTTACGCCGACGCGCAAAATGAACGCCGACGATGTGGTGTTCAGCTTTGCCCGCATGTTTGATCGCCAGCATCCGTGGCATAACGTCAACGGCGGCAGTTATCCCTACTTCGACAGCCTGCAGTTTGCCGACTCGGTGCAGAGCGTGAAGAAGCTGGATAACGATACGGTAGAGATCCGCCTCAACAGCCCGGACGCCTCGTTCCTGTGGCATATCGCCACCCATTACGCGCCGGTGCTGTCGCAGGAGTACGCCAGCCAGCTGAGCGCGGCAGGCCAGCAGGAACAGCTGGATCGCCAGCCGGTGGGCACCGGCCCGTTCCAGCTGAGTGAGTACCGCACCGGGCAATATCTGCGTCTGGCGCGCAATCCGCACTACTGGAAAGGCGTGCCGCGTCTGCAACAGGTGGTGATCGACCTCGGCGTAGGCGGCACTGGCCGCCTGTCGAAATTGCTGACCGGCGAGTGTGACGTACTGGCCTACCCGGCCGCCAGCCAGCTGTCGATTCTGCGCGACGATCCGCGCCTGCGCATGACGCTGCGTCCTGGCATGAACATCGCCTATCTGGCGTTTAACACCCGCAAACCGCCGCTCGACCGTCCGGAAGTGCGCCATGCGCTGGCGCTGGCGATCAACAACGAGCGGCTGATGGAGTCGATTTATTACGGCACGGCGGAAACCGCAGCCTCGATTCTGCCGCGCGCCTCGTGGGCTTACGATAATGATGCGCGCGTGACGGAATACAATCCGGCAAAAGCGCGTGAGGCACTAAAAGCGCTGGGCATTGAGGATTTGCATCTGCGTCTGGTGGTGCCGACCACCTCGATGTCGTGGAACCCCAGCCCGCTCAAAACCGCCGAGCTGTTGCAGGCGGATCTGGCGCAGGTGGGCGTGCGCGTCACCATCGCGCCGGTCGAGGGGCGTTTTCAGGAAGCACAGCTGATGGCCATGAATCATGATTTAACCCTGACCGGCTGGGCCACCGACAGTAACGATCCGGACAGTTTCTTCCGCCCGTTGCTGAGCTGCGCGGCGATTCGTTCGCAGACCAACTACGCGCACTGGTGTTCGCCGGCGTTTGATGAGGCGCTGCAGCGCGCGCTGCTGTCGCAGCAGCTGTCGGCGCGTATCGATAGCTACGATCGCGCCCAGCAGATGCTGGCGCAGGCGCTGCCGGTGCTGCCGCTGGCGTCGTCGCTGCGCCTGCAGGCTTACCGGCACGATATTAAAGGCCTGGTGCTGAGTCCCTTCGGTAATGCCTCGTTCGCCGGGGTTTACCGCGATGAGCACGGCGAGGAGTAATCATGATCATCTATCTGTTGCGTCGCCTGCTGCTGCTGATCATCACCCTGTTCTTACTCTCGCTGGTGAGTTTCAGTCTGAGCTATTTCACGCCCAACGCGCCGCTGGAAGGCGCCTCGCTGTTCGATGCCTGGTGGTTCTGGTTTAAAGGGCTGCTGCAGTTTGATTTCGGTGTTTCCAGCACCAACGGTCAGGCAATTGATATACAGCTGCGCGAGGTGTTTCCCGCCACGCTGGAACTGTGCGTGCTGGCGTTTATGCTGGCGCTGCTGGTTGGTATTCCGCTCGGCATCTGCGCCGGCGTAATGCGCAATAAATGGCAGGATAAAGCCATCAGCGCGCTGGCGCTGCTCGGCTTCTCAATGCCAGTGTTCTGGCTGGCGCTGCTGTTTACCCTACTGTTTTCGCTGACGCTGGGCTGGCTGCCGGTTTCCGGTCGTTTCGACCTGCTCTATCCGGTGCAGAACATTACTGGTTTTGCCCTGATTGACGCCTGGCTTAGCCCCTCACCGTGGCGGCATGAGATGCTGGTCAGCGCGCTGACGCATCTGATTCTGCCGGTGATCGTGCTGGCCGTGGCACCGACCACCGAAGTGATTCGCCTGCTGCGCAACAGCACCAGCGACGTGATGGATAAGAATTACGTCAAGGCAGCGGCAACGCGCGGCTTGTCGCGCTTCACCGTGATTCGCCGTCACGTGTTGCACAACGCACTGCCGCCGGTGATCCCGCGTCTTGGCCTGCAATTCTCCACCATGCTGACGCTGGCGATGATCACCGAAGTGGTGTTCAACTGGCCCGGCCTGGGGCGCTGGCTGATTAACGCCATCCGTCAGCAGGATTACGCGGCGATCTCCGCAGGCGTGATGGTGGTTGGCGGGCTGGTGATTCTGGTCAGCGTACTGTCGGATATTATCGGTGCGGCGCTCAATCCGCTGAAACACAAGGAGTGGTATGCCCTCAGATAGGGTTTTATTTTAGATAAAATCATTACATATCAATATAATGCATGAAATGACTCAGCAAAATTATAATTAAAGCACTCTGTAATGGATACATTATTATGCTTTGGCAGCTGCGGCGATGAGTGACTAACCCCCTGGTAAATAACCAGCTCTGCACAATAAGCTGTGCAGAGTATAATATTCGGTGAAAAGTTAAAGGTCACAGGCTGGAGTAAAACTTTCAAAACATAGGCTTCAGATTATGGATGAAGCGGATTTGCGAGATTTCGAATGTTATGTTTCAGTGCGTGGTGACGACACATAGCAGATTACAACTCTTTTTGCGTAACGCAGTAGAATTATTTATATTATTGAGAGCTTTATTGGACGCGCCTCACTTAAGCTTTTTACACCAATAGTTGGAGAATGGAATCATGGCACGTAACATCGCCCCCGGATATTGTGTAGTAGAACGCGCCGGATCTCTGGATTATCAGGCAAGGGAGATCTTCAGGGACATTCGCAGCCCAGCCGTAAGCATGTTTATGCAACTAAATGCCGATACGCCCTGGTTAAGGCCGGGACAGATACTGATTGTAGCTGACCCGGATACACCCGCTCCTTTAACTATGCAGGCACTCACAACATTAAAACAGGCAAAATCACGCACTAATAACGCATTAATCGGCGTTAATGTCGAAGAAGCCGGTTTTATGCAAAAGCACTACGGCATGATTGCGGCGCTAACCAGTGCCGGAGATAAAATTTTCGGAACCGCCGGAGATGCCGGTGAAAAATATTTCAATGCCATTGAGCAGACGCTAAAGAAAATTGAGGCAAGTTATCAGAATCAGTTTCGCACTCAGGGAACGCTGATTGGGCAGCAGTTTTTTGTCGAGCGAAATCAGTTGCTGAATCAGTTAAAGGAATTAGTAAATAAGCCCTTACTCAAAAATCTGGCCCGATACTCCATAAAATTCCAGCAGTACGAGAGTATGAAACGTGCGCTGAACTTGTCCAGTCGTTCGATAGTTCACGAGTGGTCGACGGTGGGTATAGGCGCTATACCAGGATATTCCTACTATGTAGGCAATGCAGCTAAAGCCGCCAGATTCATGAAAATGGGAGGTTTTATTGGCATTGGATTTTCATTTGCTGGGACCACGAATGATGTGGTGGATGCTTGCAGTAAAGGCCGGGAAGGTGAATGTGGGAAAATTGCGGTTAAAGACTATTCAAAATTTGCGTTTACAACAGGTGGGGGCATGCTGGGTGGCGTATGGGGTAGTTCTGCCGCATTAGCTGGTTGTGCTGCTATAGGAATTGTAACAGCGGGTGCTGGAGGGGTTGCATGCGCAGTTGTTGGTTCAGTCGCCGGTGGTTATGTAGGAAGCACAGGGGCAGAGACAATACTCAACAAAGTAATAGACCATTATGATAACTAATAAAATATTGGCTGGCTCATCACTGTTTTTTGGGGCTTTAGGCTGCGTCCTTCTAATCGTGTCACTTGTCGTTTACATCTTTAAAAGACAGGATTACACTAATTTAGTATCCTCTTATCAAGAAAGGTATAAATTACCTGCCCCTTGCACATTCTATTATATGACTGGATTTTTTGGGGCATTCCCCGTCATTAGGTTTTTTATAAAATTAAGCAAAAAGAAAAAAATGAGCTACATTAACTTAAACGATCCCGCTTATTCTTTTTTTGATGACGAAAAAATGAAAATACGTAAGTGGATGAGGCTTTATTCTTTTCTTTGGTTCACTGCTACCGCATGTTATGTGTTATTTGCTATTTTTGGCCTGCTTTTGCCATGATACTTCAATGGTCCCTATAAGAGCCAAAGTATAGAATCAGTCCACCTCCAGACTGACATCACTTCATCCGGCATGTCGGTGAGCGCGCCGATGCCCTTTACATCCATCTTGCCGGTTGACACGATTTCGTTGGTGTTACAGATGTGCGTATCCAGGATCACATGGCAGTTGTGCTGGCCTTTCTTTTGCTGGAACCACGAAAGATGTGGTGGATGCCCCAGTAAGGGGAATGTGGGAAAATTGCTGTAAGGTACTACTCAAAATTTATAGTTGGCACTGCCGGAGGGGTAGTTGGAGGGGCATATGGCGGTGCTGCAATGGCCGGTGTTTGTGCTGCTGTAGGTATTGCTACCGTGGGTGTATGTGGGGTGGCATGTGCTGTTGTAGGATCTGTAGCAGGTGGTTACCTTGGCAGCACTGGTGCAGAAGCGATCGTCAATAAAGTAACAGAGCTACTATGATAACTGATAAATTATTAGCGAGCACATCATTATTTTTTGGCTTATTGGGTAGTGGGCTGATATTTTTTTCATTTCTTGTCTATGTGGCAAAAAGAAAAGGCTATTATAAATTAATCTCTTCTTACAGCATGAAATATAAATTCCCCTCCCCTTGTTCTTTCTATTACATGGTGGTTTTTTTTGGTGCATTTCCGGTTATACGGTTTTTTATAAAACTGAGCCAGAGGAAGAAAATATTTCTTATGGACATTAATGACCCGGCATACGCCTTCTTTGATGATAAAAACATCAAAATATCCCGCTGGATGAAGCTTTTTTCTGCACTGTGGTTTGCAGCTACGACATGTTTCATCGTTTTCGCTTTTATCGGTCTCCTGTTACCATAATAATTAAAGGCCCACCTCAGGACCTTTTCTCAGTCCCAGCTATCCATCTTCAGCCTGACATCCAGCATCGCCTCGCAGCATTCCTTGAACTCTTTGCAATCTGAAAATTTACACGGGCACATTTGCTTCCGCCGGCTCATAAAGGAATCAATTATAAGAGCATCATTTTCTTAGCAACTAATACCGGGAGCGCTTTCCGGAAGCACACTTCTAAAACCAGCCACTGTTGATGGACAGCCAATGTCGCTTTCAATTTTTTATGCGGTCTGGAGCTACCTGCTGGCGAGGATCTAGCCCCTCGGTGATTAACAGTCTATATTGCTGACGCCCTTCCCTTGCCTGCGACAGGGGTATCGACGGATAATCCCCTATAGTTAGCTGGATGGGCTTGCCCTCCACCGATACCGAAAAAAACGAAATCGAGATAACCGCCTGATATGAATTTTTTGAATAAAAATTGCGCGAATTAAACCATAGTAAAACGGATACGTATGCCCTCAGATAACATCTACGCCGAGAAGCGGCTGCCGAGTGCGTTTCGCCTCAGCTGGCAGCGCTTTTATCGCGATACCAGCGCCATGATTGGCCTGTACGGCTTCGGCATCCTGCTGTTTCTCTGCCTGTTCGGCGGGCTGCTGTCCCCCTACGGTATCGACCAGCAGTTTCTCGGCTATCAGCTGTTGCCGCCGTCGTGGTCGCGCTACGGCGATGTCTCCTTCTTTCTCGGCACTGACGATCTCGGGCGCGATGTGCTAAGCCGTTTACTGAGCGGCGTGGCGCCGACGGTTGGCTCTGCGTTGCTGGTAACGGTGCTGGCAGCAATCTGCGCGCTGCTGCTGGGCGTGCTGGCGGGAATTACCCACGGTTTGCGCTCGGCGGTGATGAATCACGTGCTGGATACGCTGCTGTCGATTCCCTCTCTGCTGCTGGCGATTATCGTGGTGGCCTTTCTTGGCCCGCGGCTGGAGCATGCGATGCTGGCGGTACTGCTGGCGCTGATCCCGCGTCTGGTGCGCGAAATCTACACGGCAGTGCATGACGAGATGGAAAAAGAGTATGTGGTGGCGCTGCGGCTGGATGGTGCGCGCAACCTGAATATTCTGTGGAATGCGGTGCTGCCAAACGTTCTGCCGCTGCTGGTCAGTGAATTTACCCGCTCGCTGTCAATGGCGATCCTCGACATCGCCGCGCTCGGCTTTCTTGACCTCGGCGCGCAGCTGCCCTCGCCCGAATGGGGTGCGATGCTGGGTGACGCGCTGGAACTGATTTACGTGGCGCCGTGGACGGTAATGCTGCCGGGTGCCGCGCTGATGGTAAGCGTATTGATTGTTAACCTGCTGGGCGATGGCATCCGTCGCGCCGTCGCTGCGGGAGTGGAATAATGCCGTTACTGGACATCCGAAATCTGACCATTGAATTCATGACCGCTGAAGGTCCGGTGAAAGCGGTCGATCGCATCAATCTGACGCTAAACGAGGGCGAAGTGCGTGGCCTGGTGGGCGAATCCGGCTCGGGGAAAAGTCTGGTGGCGAAAGCCATCTGCGGCGTGACCAAAGATAACTGGCGTGTCACCGCCGATCGCATGGTGTTCGATGATATCGATCTGTTGCGCCTGTCGCCGCGCGAACGGCGGCGCATCGTTGGCCATAACGTGTCGATGATTTTTCAGGAGCCGCAATCCTGTCTCGATCCTTCTGAAAGTGTCGGCCGCCAGCTGATGCAGGCCATTCCACGCTGGACCTTTAAAGGCCGCTGGTATCAGCGCCTGTGGTTCTGGCGCAAAGAGCGCGCCATTGAGCTGCTGCACCGCGTTGGCATTAAAGATCACAAAGACATTATGCGCAGCTTCCCGTATGAGCTGACCGAGGGCGAATGTCAGAAGGTGATGATCGCCATCGCACTGGCTAATCAGCCGCGCCTGCTGATTGCCGATGAGCCGACCAATGCCATGGAGCCCACCACCCAGGCGCAGATTTTCCGTCTGCTGAGCCGCCTCAATCAGAATAACAACACCACGATTTTGCTGATCAGCCATGACCTGCGCACCATGAGTCAGTGGGCGGACCGCATCAACGTGATGTACTGCGGACAAACGGTGGAAACCGCGCAGAGTGACGATCTGATGGAAACGCCGCACCATCCGTATACGCAGGCGCTGATCCGCGCCATGCCCGACTTTGGCCGCGCGCTGCCGCATAAAAGCCGCCTGAATACGCTGTCCGGCGCGATACCGTCGCTGGAACATCTGCCGATTGGCTGCCGTCTTGGTCCGCGCTGCCCTTACGCGCAGCGTAAATGCATCGAAACGCCGCGCCTGAGCGGCACTAAAGCGCATCTTTATGCCTGTCACTTCCCGCTGAATATGGAGAGCCAATAATGGAAACCCTGCTGGAAGTGCGCAACCTGAGCAAAACCTACCGCTACCGCACCGGGCTGTTCCGGCGCCAGCATGTTGAAGCGGTGAAAAACGTCAGTTTTACCCTGCGCGAAAAGCAGACGCTGGCCATTATCGGCGAGAACGGTTCGGGCAAATCCACGCTGGCGAAGATGCTGAGCGGCATGGTGGCACCAAGCGAAGGTGAGATGCTGATTGACGATCACCCGCTTAGCTACGGCGATTACGGCTACCGCAGCCAGCGGATTCGCATGATTTTTCAGGATCCGTCGACGTCGCTCAATCCGCGCCAGCGTGTCAGCCAGATCCTCGATTTTCCGCTGCGGCTGAATACCGATCTTGATGATGAAGCACGCGAAAAGCGCATCATTGCCACGCTGCGTCAGGTCGGGCTGCTGCGCGACCACGCCGGCTACTATCCGCACATGCTGGCCCCCGGACAGAAGCAGCGTCTGGCGCTGGCGCGCGCGCTGATTCTGCAGCCGAAGGTGATTGTCGCCGATGAAGCCCTCGCCTCGCTGGACATGACCATGCGTTCGCAGCTGGTGAACCTGATGCTGGAGCTGCAGGAGAAACACGGCATCGCCTATATTTATGTCACTCAGCATCTTGGCATGATGAAGCACATCAGCGATCAGGTGCTGGTGATGCATCAGGGCGAAGTGGTGGAGCGCGGCGGCACCGCTGACGTGCTGGCCTCGCCGCTGCACGACTTAACCAAACGGCTGATTGCCAGCCATTTTGGCGAAGCGTTAACCGCCGAGGCGTGGCGCCGCGAGCGTTGAGTGCTACAGCCGTAGCGGAAAACGCGGTGCGATTTACCCCATTTGATACAGACGTGCTAGAATCCGCACGTCGATTAACGTCGGTCGCACAATTTTTAATCATCGCGACCGCCAACAACAATGACCATAAGGATTACAGCTATGGGTTTTCTTTCCGGTAAGCGCATTCTGATTACTGGCGTTGCCAGTAAACTTTCCATCGCCTACGGTATTGCGCAGGCGATGCACAAACAGGGCGCAGAACTGGCTTTCACCTACCAGAACGACAAACTGAAAGGTCGCGTGGAAGAGTTCGCTAAAGAACTGGGTTCAGACATTGTTCTGCCGTGCGATGTGGCAGAAGACGAGAGCATCACTGCCCTGTTCACTGAACTGGCAAAAACCTGGCCGAAATTTGACGGCTTTGTTCACTCCATCGGCTTCGCCCCGGGCGACCAGCTGGATGGCGACTACGTGAACGCCGTTACCCGTGAAGGCTTCAAAATTGCGCACGACATCAGCGCCTACAGCTTTGTGGCGATGGCCAAAGAGTGCCGCGCGATGCTGAACCCGAACGCAGCACTGCTGACCCTCTCTTACCTGGGTGCAGAGCGCGCTATCCCGAACTACAACGTGATGGGTCTGGCGAAAGCTTCGCTGGAAGCCAACGTGCGTTACATGGCGAACGCGATGGGTCCGGAAG
Source organism: Pantoea sp. R102 (assembly GCF_004916815.1). Classification (NCBI taxonomy): domain Bacteria; kingdom Pseudomonadati; phylum Pseudomonadota; class Gammaproteobacteria; order Enterobacterales; family Erwiniaceae; genus Pantoea; species Pantoea sp. R102. The sequence continues at coordinate 35,860 of NZ_SDFT01000095.1, read as the reverse complement.
GCGTGCGTGTTAACGCCGTGTCTGCCGGTCCAATCCGTACCCTGGCTGCATCAGGCATCAAAGATTTCCGTAAGATGCTGGCACACTGCGAAGCGGTTACCCCGATTCGCCGTACCGTCACCATCGAAGACGTGGGTAACTCTGCGGCCTTCCTGTGCTCAGACCTGGCGGGTGGTATTACCGGTGAAGTGGTGCACGTCGATGGCGGCTTCAGCATTGCCGCAATGAACGAGCTGGAACTGAAATAAGTTCTGCGGGCGAGCCAGGTGCTCGCCCTTTTTCTTTTCTCTCCCCCGCCTTATAGCCACACGCTATTAATTATTCCCCATCATTCTTTTGCCCTGGACAGCCGTTCAGCGACGATAAGCTAGCCCTTGAGTGGCGATGCGCTTTTCAGATTTGCCCGTTGTGCACTCAGTCCGTTTTTTGCGAAAGGAATGACCATGGAACACCGCCGTTCTCCCGGCCATGACCACTGGTTTTATGAAAGCCAGACTCGCCCGCATACGTCCGCTGCTGCTCCCCTGGTTCCCGAAGCCGCTCATATTGATGACCGTTTTCTGCTCGGCCTGCAGCAGGAAGCCAGCGCACTGCAGCCGCTGCTGCAGCGCTTTCAGTCAGTGCTGCAGGCGGCACGCGACCTGAGCCATACCCTGCTGCCTGATGTGGTCAGCACCTCGCTGACCCACACGCTAACGCTGTACGATCGTCTCAGCACCGCACTCACGGTGGCACAGGTGGCTGGCGTGCAGCGGCTGTGCAATCACTACTCGGCGCGGCTTAATCCGCTGCCGGGACCGGATTCTTCGCGCGAAAGCAATAATCGCCTGACGCAAATCACGCAGTATGCGCGCCAGCTGGCGATGCAGCCGGAGCTGATTACCGCCAGCAGCATCAGCGCGCTGGATGCGGTAGGCCTGACTGAACCCGATATCGTTACGCTCAACCAGGTAGTAGGCTACGTCAGCTATCAGGCGCGCGTGGTCGCCGCGCTTCAGGCGATGATGGGCCTGCCGGTGCGCTGGATCCCTGGCGTCACGCCGCCCGCCGACGCCGATGCGGCGCTGTTCAGTCAGGCCGTTGCCTGGCAGCACGCCATCAAGCCGGTTGAGCTGCGCTATGCCAGCGCTGACCAGCTGGCGGCGGTGACCTTTTGTCAGGGTATGCCCGGACTCGACGACGCTGTCTGGCTGCTGGTGCACGATGCCCAGGCGCTGTATGGCTGGGCGACGCTGCGTCAGCGGCTTGAGGCTTATGGTGGGGAAGAGGAACAGCTGGCGCAGGCAGTCAGCGCGCGCGTGCTGGGCTGCCGACGCCAGTTCGCGCAGCTGGCGAACGGCTGGCGCCCGCGTTTGCTGCACGATGTGGATCAGGCCAGCGATGACAGCCTGACGCAGCAGGTAATCGCGCTGAGCGCCCAGCTTACCCGGCTGCCGGAGCGCTTCAGTGCCGCCCATCTGCAGCCGCTGTTAAACGCGGGCTGGGGCAGCGAGCGCCTGTTCACGTTGATGCAGGCGGTGGCATTTGCCAGCTGGCAGGATCGACTGCTGATGGCGCTGGGCGAAGCGCGCTAATCCGCCAGGTGGCGTCGTGCTTCGTCAAAGAAGTGCTGCGACAGCGGCGACGCCCTGCCCGGCTCGGCAATCACCAGCGCCGCCTGACGTCCCATCGGCGCGATATCAATCGGCCGGCGCGCCAGATGGTGCAGCATTTCCGGTAGCAGATGGCCGCAGGGCGACACCATGACGCCCAGGCCCACCAGCGCACTCTGAATCAGCTGCATCACCGAGGCGCTTTCCACAATCACCCGCGGCAGCACGCCGGTTTCACGCAGCTGTCCGTCGAGGTAACGCCGGAAATAGCGCGTGGGCTCGGCGAGACACAGCGGCTGGCTCGCCAGCGTGTGCAGCGACAGCCGCTCATGCTGCAGCAGCGTCGGGAAATGATCGGGATGGAAAATGGCTTCCACGCCGCGATCGTTGAGCAGCGCGGTCTGGAAATGCAGTTCACGCAGTGACGTCAGCTCAAAAAAGCCGATACCGCCGTCCACGGTGTGGCTGTTAAGCGCTTCCAGCAGTTGATCGGCGCTCATGGCGGAAACGCGATAGTCGAGTTGCGGATAGCGCGCTTCCACCGCTTTCAGTAATGCTGGCAGCGCCACGCTGCACTGTGGCATCACGCCAAGCCGCAGCGTGCCGTTGACGCCGTGCTTAAGCGACTCCACTTCCAGCTTCAGTCCCTGATACACCGAAACAATTTCGCGCGCCCACGTCAGCACGCGTTCCCCTTCTGGCGTGAAGCCGTCGAAGTTGTTGCTGCGATTGATCAGCGACAGCCCCAGCTCGCGCTCAAGGTTTTTAAGCCGCATCGAGAGCGTGGGCTGGCTGACGAAGCTGGCCTCCGCCGCGCGGCCAAAATGGCGTTCGCGCTCCAGATTGCAAAGGTAAATCAATTGCTTGATGTCGATTTTCTTATCCACCGTCGAATTTTTATCGCGTTATGGTAGCAAAACTCGTCGCGCCCCAACGCGCACTCAGCGAAGAAATTTCTGCGTTGTCAGGCGGATTGCTCAGGCGGATAGCGGGTGATATATACAAGGAGACGCGGCGGGTCGCCACCGGCCGCGACCCGCATGATTAACGATACCGCCCGGCATCAGGCGACGCCGAGCGCACTTTTCACCTCGTTAGCGATCTTCTCGACCTGCGGCCCGTAGATCACCTGCACATCGTGCTCGCTGACGCGATTAACCCCGTTAGCGCCGGTCGACAGCAGCGTTTGATCCACCACTTCTTTCATCTCTTTGACCCGCACGCGCAGGCGAGTGAAGCAGCAATCGACGTCCTCTATATTGGCCTCTCCGCCCAGCCCGCTGATGATCACACGGGTGCGTTCATCCGCCGCCACCTGCTGCGGTTTGGCTTCCTCTTCGGATTCGCGCCCCGGCGTTTCCACCTGCATCCGGGTAATCACCAGGCGAAAGCCCCAGTAATAAACCGGCGCGTAAATGGCGCCCAGCACCAGCGTCCACCACCAGTGGGTTTTGCTGCCGCCGAGAATGCCAAACACCAGCAGATCAATCGCGCCGCCCTGCACGTTACCGATCATCAGGTGCAGCATCGACATCAGCATAAATGACAGGCCGGTCAGCAGCGCGTGCATCACGTACAGCACCGGTGAGACGAAAATGAAGCAGAACTCCAGCGGTTCAGTGATGCCGGTGGTAAACGAGGTCAGCGCGCCGGCCAGCACCAGCGCTTTGACCCGCTGTTTATGTTCAGGTTTGGCAGTGTGATAGATGGCCAGCGCGGCGGCGGGCAGACCGAACATCATCACCGGGATTTTGCCCTGGGCGAGAAACTGCGTGGCGGTACGCACGGTGTCGTCCGGAATCGCGCCGGGATGGGTCAGCGAGGTGTTGAAAATATTCAGCGCGCCGACGATGGTCTGGCCGTCCACCGTCGCCATGCCGCCAATCGGCGTAAAGCGCACGGTTTCATTGAGGATGTGATGCAGACCGGTCGGGATCAGCAGGCGCTCGCAGGCACCGAGCAAAAAGGCACCGTATTGACCGCTTTTACCGATCATCTGACCGACCCACGCAATGCCCTGGCCGATGGTTGGCCAGATAAGCGCCAGCAGCACGCCCGTCAGCGGCAGCACCACCACCGTCACGATGGGCACAAAGCGACGCCCGCCAAAAAAGCTGATCGCCGTGGGCAACTGCTGGGTATAGAAGCGGTTGTGCAGCATCACAGTGAGCAGGCCGGCAATCACCCCACCGAGCACGCTCATGTTGTAGGTAAAAATGCCGAGCATGTCGATGTACTCGGCTGACGTCATCATGGCGCTGGTCTGGTCCATGCCCGCCTGCTGCAGCGCCTCGGGCGTGGTGGTGGCCGCCGTCAGCCCTTTCGCCGCCAGCGTGGCGCTGATCCCCACATTCATGGCGATATAGCCAATCACTGCCGCAAACGCGGCGGTGGGTTTCTCCGCTTTGGCCAGCCCAATCGCGCTGGCGACGGCAAAAAATACCGGCAGGTTGGCAAACAGCGCGCCTGCCACTTTACGAATAAAACCGATGATCAACTGCGGCACCTGCAAACTGGCAAATGCTTCACCGGTGATCGCCGGATTCTGCAACGCGGCGGCCAGACCGAGAAAAATACCGGCGGCAGCAATGACGGAGATCGGCATCATTAAGGCTTTGCCGAATGCGTGAACCTGACTGGCAAGTTGCTTCATGGAGCGCGCCCTTTTGCTAACGGAAAGAGCAATTATTAGCCACTATTTGGCCGTACACTTACCCGCCGGCGCGCGGCAGCCGATAATTTATGATGCCGATCACGCTTTCACCCCTGCCGCGCGATAAACGGTAACTATCGCACCATTAAGTCAATCAATTAGACAACTTTTGCCGTCAGTCGCACACTTCTCACCAACAGAAGTCATATTCTGATAACAATTCATAAACAATAAGCCTGCGACTATCATGAAATTTAAACGTAAGATTCAGCCCTATCGCGCCGCTGCGGGCGGCTGGGGCTCGCTGGAAGCCACCACCCGTTTTGTCCTTGACAGTAAAGCCGCCCTGAAAAACATGCGTAACCTAATGCGCATGAACAAAGCGCGCGGCTTTGACTGCCCGGGCTGTGCCTGGGGCGATGATAACAAAAGCACCTTCAGCTTCTGCGAAAACGGCGCGAAAGCCGTGACCTGGGAAGCGACACGCCGCGTCGTCGAGCCAGAATTTTTTGCCCAGCACAGCGTCAGCACCCTGTATCAGCAGAGCGACTATTTCCTTGAGTATCAGGGCCGTCTGACCCACCCGATGCGCTACAACAGCGCGACCGATCACTATGAACCGATTAGCTGGGATGACGCCTTTGCGCTGATCGCGCAGCATTTGCAGGCGATGGATCATCCGGATCAGCTGGAGCTGTACACTTCCGGTCGCGCCAGCAATGAAGCCTCGTGGCTGTACCAGCTGTTTGGCCGCGTGCTGGGCACCAACAATTTCCCTGACTGCTCCAACATGTGCCACGAAGCCAGCGGCACCGGACTGAAACGCAGCATTGGCGTCGGTAAAGGCACCATTCGTCTGGACGATTTCGACCACGCTGATGCGATTTTTGTCTTTGGCCAGAACCCCGGCACCAACCATCCGCGCATGCTGCACAGCCTGCGTCACGCCGCCGATCACGGCGCCAGAATCGTCACCTTTAATACCCTGCGTGAGCGCGGCCTGGAACGTTTTGCCGATCCGCAGAAGCCGCTGGAAGTGGTGACGTCGATGGCCGGCAACATCAGCTCCGCCTATTATCAGCCCAACCTCGGCGGCGATATGGCGGCGGTGCGCGGCATGGTTAAAGCGCTACTGGAAGAGCAGCGTAAACGGCTGGCCGCCGGTGAAAAAGGCATTTTCGATCAGGCCTTTATTGACGCCAACACCCAGGGCGTTGAGCAGTATCTGTCGGCTGTCGACGAGACCCGCTGGGAGCAGATCGTGCAGCAGTCGGGCCTGAGCGAAGCGCAGATTCGCGAAGCCGCCGCCATTTACCAGAGCGCCGAACGGGTGATCATCACCTGGGCGATGGGCATCACTCAGCACAAACACTCGGTCGATACGGTTCGGGAAATCGTTAACCTGCAGCTGCTGTTTGGCCAGCTCGGCAAACAGGGCGCGGGCCTGTGTCCGGTGCGCGGCCACAGTAACGTGCAGGGCAACCGCACCATGGGCATCGACGAGAAACCGTCGAAAGCGTTCCTCGATGCGCTGGGCGCGCATTTTGCTTTTGAACCGCCGCGCGAGCACGGTCATAACACGGTTGAAGCGCTCAACGCCATGCTGCGTGATGAAGTCAAAGTGCTGATTGCGCTGGGCGGTAACCTCGCCGCGGCGGCGCCGGACTCACCGGTTACCGAAGAAGCGCTGCAGCACTGTGGTCTGACGGTACACATCAGCACCAAGCTGAACCGCAGCCATCTGGTACCGGGCCACGAAGGCCTGATTCTGCCGACGCTGGGCCGTACCGAGCGCGATCGCCAGGCCAGCGGCAACCAGTTCATCACCGTAGAAGATTCGTTTAGCATGGTGCATGCCTCAGAAGGTGTCGGCATTCCGCTGGCGGAAACGCAGCGTTCGGAAACAGCCATTGTGGCCGGTATCGCGCACGCCACGCTGGGCAGTGACCACATCGACTGGCTCGGCATGGCCGCTGACTATAACGTCATTCGCGATCACATTGCGGCGACCATCCCCGGCTTCGCTGATTTTAACCGTCAGTGTGATATTCCCGGCGGCTTTTACCTCGGTAACGCTGCCGCGGAACTGCGTTTCAATACGCCATCGCGTCAGGCAGAATTCAGCGCGGCGGCACTGCCGACCTCGCTGTTCCCGCAGCTGGGCAATGACGTTGAAGTGCCATTCACGTTGCAGACGCTGCGCTCGCATGACCAGTACAACACCACCATTTACGGCCTGGATGACCGCTATCGCGGCGTGTACGGTCAGCGTGAAGTGGTGTTTATCCACCCGGACGACATGGTGTCCCTCGGTTTCAGCGAAGGGCAGCTGGTTGACATTGAAACCCTGTGGAATGACGGTCTGACGCGTCGCGTCAGCGGCTTTAAGCTGGTGCCGTATAATATTCCGCGCGGTAACCTCGCCGCCTACTATCCGGAGACCAATCCGCTGGTACCGCTCTCCAGCTACGGTGACGGCAGCGGTACGCCCACCTCCAAATCGGTACCGGTGAAGCTGGCGCTGACCGCCGCCGCGCCCACCCAGCGTATCGCCTGAGTTCTGTGCGTTACCAGAAAGTAAAAAGCCGCGTAAAGCGGCTTTTTCGCCTGTTTTAGCCTTGCCGCGCGGACCTGATTCGCGTAAAACTGTCCACCGCTCTTAGGCCACGAAACTAAATATATTATGTTCCAGGATAACCCGCTGCTCGCGCAGCTGAAAGAGAAGCTTCACGCGCAGACCCCGCGCGCCGAAGGTGTTGTGAAAGGCACGGAAAAAGGCTTTGGCTTCCTCGAAGTTGACGCTCAGAAAAGCTACTTCATTCCCCCTCCGCAGATGAAGAAAGTGATGCACGGCGACCGCATTTCCGCCGTGATCCACACTGATAAAGACCGCGAGAGCGCGGAGCCGGAAACCCTGATTGAGCCGTTCCTGACGCGCTTTGTCGGCCGCGTGCAGAAAAAAGATGACCGCCTGTCTATCGTGCCGGATCATCCGCTGCTGAAAGACGCGATTCAGTGCCGTGCGGTGCGTGGCCTGACCCACGATTTCCAGAACGGTGACTGGGCCGTGGCAGAGATGCGCCGCCATCCGCTGAAAGGCGATCGCGGTTTCTATGCCGAACTGACCGAATTTGTTGTCACCGCGGACGATCACCTCGCACCGTGGTGGGTCACGCTGTCGCGCCACAATCTGGAGCGCGAAGCGCCGGAAGTGGGCTTTGGCGAGATGCTGGACGAACAGCTGCAGCGTGAAGATCTCACCGCGCTGAACTTTGTCACCATCGACAGCGCCAGCACCGAAGATATGGACGATGCGCTGTATGTTGAAGAGCTGGCAGAAGGTAAGCTGGCGCTGACCATCGCTATTGCCGACCCGACCGCTTACGTTGCTGCCGGCAGCGAACTCGACCAACTGGCCTCCAGACGCGCCTTCACCAATTATCTGCCGGGCTTTAATATCCCGATGCTGCCGCGCGAACTGTCAGATGATGTCTGCTCGCTGCGCCCTAACGTCAGGCGTCCGGCGCTGGTGTGTCGCGTTACTGTGCTGCCGGATGGCAGCCTGGCTGACGATGCCCACTTCTTTGCCGCGTGGATCGAATCCAAAGCCAAGCTGGTGTACGACGAAGTGTCGGACTGGCTGGAGAACAGCGGCAGCTGGCAGCCGGAAAATGACACCATCGCGCAGCAGATTCGCCTGCTGCATCGCCTGTGCCTGGCGCGCGGCGAGTGGCGTCAGACGCACGCGCTGGTGTTTAAAGATCGCCCTGACTACCGCTTCGTGCTGGGTGTGAAAGGCGAAGTGCTGGATATTATTGCGGAACCGCGCCGCATCGCTAACCGCATCGTGGAAGAAGCGATGATCCTCGCTAACGTCTGCGCCGCTAAAGTGCTGCAGGAGAAGCTTGGCTTCGGTATCTACAACCTGCACACCGGTTTCGACCAGGCGAACGCGGAACAGGCGGCTGGCGTGCTGGCTGGTCACGGTATCACGGTTGATCCGCAGGCGATTACTACGCTGGAAGGCTTCCGTCAGCTGCGTCGTCAGCTTGATGCGCAGCCAACCCAGTATCTCGACAGCCGCATTCGTCGTTTCCAGAGTTTCGCCGAAATCAGCACCGAACCGGGCCCGCACTTTGGCCTCGGCCTCGACGCCTACGCGACCTGGACGTCACCGATTCGTAAATTCGGCGATATGATCAACCATCGTCTGCTGAAGGCTATCGTGCGCGGCGAAAGCATTGCGCGGCCACATGATGATGTGACCCTGATCATGAGTGAGCGTCGCCGTCTCAACCGCATGGCCGAGCGCGATGTCGGTGACTGGCTGTACGCGCGCTTCCTCGCGCCGTTTGCCGGCACTGACCGCAAATTCAGCGCGGAGATCATCGACGTTTCGCGCGGCGGCATGCGCGTGCGCCTGCTGGAGAACGGTGCGGTCGCCTTTATCCCTGCCCCGTTCATTCACGCCGTACGTGACGAACTGGTGTGCTCGCAGGAGAGCGGCACCGTGCAGATCAAAGGTGAAGTGGCCTACCGCGTGACCGATGTGATTGATGTGACCATCGCCGAAGTGCGCATGGAAACACGCAGCGTGGTGGCCCGTCCGGCCGCCTGAGCATGAAATCGTGCGGGATAACAGCCGTTATCCCGCATTTTTCCCCGCCCGCCTGAGCAGTTGTTAAATTTGTTTCCCGCTTCACACTTCTGATCCAATCCCCTGTCGTTAACAATTCATTACATTACTTTTAACTTGTTGTATTCCGATCGCCTTTTTCCCGGTCCCTACAAGGAGTTAACTCATGAACAACGTCAGAACCGGATTGATCTGGTTAGCGGTGGCGTTAATTGGTGCGGCTGCGTTCGCCATGCTGGCGCTCAGTCGCGGCGAGCACGTTAATGCCGTCTGGCTGGTGATCGCCTCCGTCGCCTGCTATAGCATCGCGTATCGCTTCTACAGCCTGTTTATCGCCAGGCGCATTTTTGAGCTGGACGACCGGCGCCGCACGCCGGCAGAGCGCTTCAATGACGGGCTGGACTATGTTCCCACCAACAAATGGGTGCTGTTTGGTCACCACTTTGCCGCCATCGCCGGTGCCGGTCCGCTGGTCGGGCCGATCCTGGCGGCGCAGATGGGTTTTCTGCCCGGCACCATCTGGATTCTGGTCGGCGTGATGCTGGCCGGCGCGGTGCAGGATTTTCTGGTGCTGTTTATCTCCACGCGCCGCGACGGTCGTTCGCTGGGTGAGATGGCGCGCCAGGAACTGGGCTCGTTCGCCGGCGTGGTTACCATGCTCGGTGCGCTCGGTGTGATGATCATTATCCTCTCCGCGCTGGCGCTGGTGGTGGTGAAAGCGCTGGCTAACAGTCCGTGGGGGCTATTTACCATCGCCGCCACCATTCCGATTGCCCTGTTCATGGGCGTGTATATGCGCTTTCTGCGTCCGGGTAAAATCGCCGAAGTGTCGATCATCGGCTTTGTGCTGATGATGGCGGCGATCATTTACGGCGGTGACGTGGCGGCCGATCCGTACTGGGGACCGATTTTTACCCTGAAAGGCACCGAGCTGACGTGGGTGCTGGTGATCTACGGTTTTGTTGCCTCGTCGCTGCCGGTGTGGCTGCTGCTGGCGCCGCGTGATTACCTTTCCACTTTCCTGAAAATCGGCGTGATCATTGGGCTGGCGGTGGGCATTCTGTTCGCCATGCCGGAACTGAAGATGCCGGCGGTGACGCGCTTTATCGACGGCACGGGGCCGGTGTTCTCCGGCGCGCTGTTCCCGTTCCTGTTTATCACCATTGCCTGCGGCGCGATCTCCGGCTTCCACGCGCTGGTGTCGAGCGGTACGACGCCAAAACTGGTGGAGCGCGAAAGCCATATTCGCTTTATCGGCTATGGCGCCATGCTGATGGAGTCCTTTGTGGCGATCATGGCGCTGATTTGTGCCTCGGTGCTCGAACCGGGCGTCTACTTTGCCATGAACTCACCGGCGGCGCTGATTGGCACCACGGTGGAGAATGCGTCTCAGGTAATTAACGGCTGGGGCTTTGTGGTGACGCCGGAGATGCTGAGCGGTATCGCCGGCGAAGTGGGCGAAAGCACCATTCTCTCCCGCGCCGGTGGTGCACCGACGTTTGCCGTCGGGATGGCGCATATCATCACCGAGGTGTTTAACAGCCGTGCAATGATGGCGTTCTGGTATCACTTCGCCATTCTGTTTGAGGCGCTGTTTATCCTCACCGCCGTGGATGCCGGTACCCGCGCCTGCCGTTTTATGGTGCAGGATCTGGTCGGGACCGTGGTGCCTTCGCTGGCTAACAATCGCTCGTGGCTCGGAAACATGGCCGGTACCACCGTGGCAGTGGCCGGCTGGGGGTTCTTCGTGTACCAGGGCGTGGTCGATCCGCTCGGCGGCATCAACACCCTGTGGCCACTGTTTGGCATCGGTAACCAGATGCTGGCGTCGATGGCGCTGATTCTCGGTACCGTGGTGCTGTTCAAAATGAAAAAGCAGCGTTATGCCTGGGTGACGATTGTGCCCACCGCCTGGCTGTTTATCACCTCCATGACCGCCGGCTGGCAGAAAATTTTCCATGAAAAACCGTCAATTGGTTTCCTCGCGCAGGCCAGTAAGTTCCGTAAAGGTCTCGATGAGGGCGTGATTATCGCACCGGCGAAAACCGTGGCCGACATGCAAACCATCGTGTTCAGCAACCAGATCAACGCGGCGCTGTGCGGCTTTTTCATGCTGGTCGCAGTTACCATGCTGATTGCGGCGTTCTTCGTGATCCGGCGCGCGCTGCGCAGTTCAGTGCCGACCACCCATGAGTCGGACGTGTCACTGCGTCAGGAGGTGCGAAATGTCTGAGGCCATTTTACGCTGGAAAAAGCCGCACGCGGGCTGGCAAATTCAGCAGTGCTTACCGCTCGCTGCACGCGCCCCTGCCGCGCCGTGCTCACGCTGGCAGCGTCTGTGGCAGGGATTACAGCAGAGCTTCCGGTTAATGGTGGGCGTGCACGACTATCAAACTTATCTGAAGCATATGCGCGAAAAACATCCGGAACAGCCCCCGATGGATGAGCGCGCCTTCCATCGTTACTGCCTGGAGGCGCGTTTTCCCAGCCAGGCGGGCAAACTCGGCAAGTGCCCGTGCTAACCTTTCAGCCCCGGAATCCGGGGCTTTTTCGTGCCATTCTTTAATAAAAACAAAAATATATTCAGTTTGCATCTTGTGCTGGCGCAGGAGGTTGAATACTGTTGCTAAAATAATGAGATACCCCTGCTGCGCATTCCTCCGGAGGAAGTTTCCATGACCGATGAACAAGGGCAAACGTTGCTATATACCTTGTTTGGCACAACCAGCCCTCATTGGCGTTTAACTTCAGATAGCGATGCGCTGCATTTTGCCGAAGATGAAAATGCCAATACCAATATGGCGGTGCCCCTGACGCCGGCTCAGGCCAGTCTGCTGCGTGCCATGACGGTAATTACTTCCAGCATCAACCTGACCCTTTCACTGCATGGCTCGCCGGTGCCGATGCACTTTGTCGGCCGTAAAGTGAATCAGTCCACCTGGGCCGGTACCGCATCCGCCTGGGGCGATACCTCGTCGGTGGCGCGCGATTTAACCCTTGGCCTCTCCTTCGCCGAACAGGTGGTGTCAGAAGCGAATTCGGTGATCGTCATCCTCGATCAGCGCGGCAACATTCAGCGTTTTAACCGCCTGAGCGAAGAGTACACCGGCCTGAAAGAGCAGGAAGTAATTGGCCGCAATGTGTTTCAGCTGTTTATGACCAAACAGGAAGCGCAGGCGTCGCGCCGCAATATCGCCGGCTTCTTTCGCGACGGTAACTCCTACGAAGTGGAGCGCTGGGTTAAAACCCGAAAAGGTCAGCGACTGTTTCTGTTTCGTAATAAGTTCGTCCACAGCGGTAGCGGAAAAAATGAAATTTTCCTCATCTGTTCCGGAACCGACATCACAGAAGAGCGTCGGGCGCAGGAGCGCTTACGCGTTATGGCCAATACCGACACGGTGACGGGCCTGCCGAATCGCAACGCTATCCATCAGCAAATTAGCCTGGCACTGGAGCTGGCTAACGGCAGCCAGACCGGCGTGGTTTACCTCGATCTCGACAATTTCAAGAAGGTAAACGATGCCTACGGCCATATGTTTGGCGACCAGCTGCTGCAGGCGGTGTCGCTGGCGATCCTTAGCTGTCTCGGCAAGGACCAGACGCTGGCGCGCCTCGGCGGTGATGAATTTGTGGTGCTGGCTGAGCACACCAGTCAGGCGGCGCTGGAGGCGATGGCCTCACGCATTCTGGAGCGGCTGCGTCAGCCGTTCCGTATCGGGCTGATCGAAGTCTACAGCGGCTGCTCGATTGGTATCGCCCTCGCCCCGCTGCATGGTGAAGATCGCGAAAGTCTGATTCGTAACGCCGATACCGCGATGTACCACGCTAAAGAGAACGGGCGCGGCAAATTCTGCGTGTTCGCCAGCGAGATGAACCAGCGCGTATTTGAATATCTGTGGCTGGATACCAATCTGCGCAAAGCGCTGGAGCAGGATCATCTGGTGGTGCACTATCAGCCGAAAATCGATCGCGACGGCGAAGTGCGCAGTGCCGAGGCGCTGGTGCGCTGGAATTCACCTGAACGCGGCCTGGTGCCGCCTGGCGATTTCATCTCTTACGCGGAAGAGTCCGGACTGATTGTGCCGCTCGGGCGCTGGGTGATGCTGAACGTGCTGCAGCAAATCGTTAAATGGCGCAGCGAAGGCATTTACCTGCGCGTCGCAGTGAACGTTTCCGCCAAACAGCTGATCGACCAGAGCATCTACAGCGACCTGAAACAGGCGCTGAGCGAAGCGGGCATCAGCGAGTGTCCGATAGACATCGAGCTGACGGAAAGCTGCCTGATCGAGAACGAGGCCGGTGCGCTGAAGCTGATGAAACAGTTTCAGGAGTTAGGCGCACAGGTGCATCTGGATGATTTCGGCACGGGCTACTCTTCGCTTTCCCAGCTGGCGCGCGTGCCGATCGATGCGATTAAGCTGGATCAAAGTTTTGTGCGCAATATCAACAAGCAACCGGTATCGCAGTCGCTGGTGCGCGCGATCGTTGCCGTGGCGAAAGCCCTGGATTTACAGGTCATTGCCGAAGGCATCGAAACCAAAGCCGAAGAGAAGTTTGTGCTGACCAACGGTGTCGATGGGCGTCAGGGTTATTATTATGCGAAACCAATGCCCGCAGAGCAGCTCGGGCATTGGCTGGCTAAGCATCCTGCCCGCGTTTAACGTCTTAGCGTACTGCTAACCGGCTTTGCGCAGTGATGCGCTGTGACGATTTTGCAGCTGTACCAGACGTTCCATGTAGGCAATATCTTTCGGTTCCAGCGTGAAAGCATAGTCGACCCAATCCTCAGTAATATCCATCAGTTCTGCCCGTGACAGCTGCAGCACGCGCTGTCGCGCTTTCAGCATGGCACGGACTCCATTCAGTTTTGGCCGCAGCGTATCGATGAAGGTGCGCGTGGTGCGGTAGCTGTCACCGGGCTGGAACACTTTGTCGACCAGACCACGGGTTTCATACCACTCTGCGCTGTGCGACTCCCCTTCACAGATCAGCTCTTCGGCCAGCTTCATCCCGGAGCGGCGGGCCACCAGTGAGTAGCCGCCCATGCCGGGGAACAGGTTGAAGGCAATTTCCGGGAAGCCCATACGCGCACTGTTCTGCGCCAGAATGAAGTGGTGCGCCAGCGCTGCTTCAAAACCGCCGCCCAAGGCACTGCCCTCAATCATCGCCAGCGTCACTGCGCCGGTGTCAAACCCGCGGGCCGCCGAATGGATGCAATCAACACAGGCGCGGGCGTAGGCGCGCAGTGCTTCACGGCGGTTGTTGCGAATGCATTCGACAAAGAAACGCAAATCGCCCCCGGCGTTAAACATCTGCGGCACCAGCGATCCGGTCACCCAGAAATCAATCGGCAGACCGGATCGCTGGGCGGCGTAGCTCAGGTTCATGATCTCCTCGATTAATTCGTGGTTGAAACTGGGGCGCGGCTGAGCGCGCAGCATCATCCACATGGTGTGTCGGCCTTCCTCATAATAGGCGGCGAGCTGTGTGGTTTGGCCGACTTCGGTAAACAGGCGGCAGGTTGGTTGGTTAATTACTGTCATCGTCTCATCCTCTATTTATGTGATGCGTTAAACGCCACATCAGCGTAATGCAGAGTGAGGCCAGACCAAATGAGAGTTTGATTTATAACGTAAAATCCAGAGAGATCCCCGAGCCACTGCCTGAGGAAAGATTAGCGGGCTTACTTAATGACGGCGCAACAGCCAGCAAGCGCATAAAAACGCTTAACGCATGGTGAATAAACGACAGCATCCACAGTCCCCGTCTCGTCCGGGCACGCAATCCCCTTAAATAAAAAAGGCACCCGCCGGTGCCTTGAGAAAACATCACGCGCTCAGCCTTGCCCGTACCAGGCGTTCTTCCCGTGCTTGCGCAGATAGTGCAGGTCAAGCAGGGTCTGGGCGATAGGCGGCAGCTCGGCACGCAGCTGCTCGGTGTGCAGCGCCATGTAGGCCACCTCTTCCAGCACCACCGCACTGTGCACCGCGCTATGTGCATCTTTACCCCAGGCAAACGGCCCGTGGGAGTTCACCAGCGCAGCAGGAATCGCGCCGGGCTCAATGCCGCGCTGCGCAAAGGTTTCAATGATGACCTGGCCGGTGTGCCATTCATATTCCTGCTCAATCTCTGCCCGCTGCATGGCACGGGTGCAGGGAATGGTGCCATAAAAATCATCAGCGTGCGTGGTGCCCCACGCCGGAATGTCCCTGCCCGCCTGCGCCCAGATGGTGGCGTGGCGCGAATGGGTATGCACGATGCCGCCAATCTCCGGCCACGCCAGATACAGTGCGCGGTGTGTCGCGGTATCCGAGGATGGCCGCAACTGGCCCTCCACGACATTGCCGCTTTCCAGTTCGACCACCACCATGTCGTCGCGCTGCATCTGCTCATATTTAACGCCCGAGGGTTTGATCACCAGCAGCCCGCGCTCGCGGTCTACCGCGCTGACATTGCCCCACGTAAAGGTCACCAGGTTGTAACGCGGCAGGTCGAGATTGGCCTCCAGAACCTGCTGTTTCAGCGCTTCCAGCATTGTGTTTTCTCCGCCATACAGTCATCACTGAATTGTGCGGAGCCACCGGTAAAAACGTTATGGAGGGAATGGCTGGATTAGCAGCGGAAAGTGGCTAAAGCGGGCAAAGTGTGGGGTTTGATACGGGATCCGGATGCGGACACCACGTCGGGATTTCAGAGTTTTCTTTCTGCATACACATCCGCTTACGCCTAGAATTATCTCAAGCCTGCGGCGGTACCAAAATGGTCTTTGCCAGCAGCGTGAACAACGCGCGCAAAGGGCTGCGCGCCAGCGTGCAGGCTGAAGGAAAAGCACCGCCTGAGTGCATCGGGCGAACAACTTCAGGGCGTAACATCTATACTTAACGAGTTGCCTCTGAGCAAACCATCAAGGAGATGTCCATGACTACAACAATGAAACGCGTGACGGTTGCCGTGCTGGCAACGACGTTAGTGGTGGCCCTGAGCGGCTGTTCCAACTGGTCAAAACGTGACCGCAACACGGCGATTGGCGCCGGTGCCGGTGCTATTGGTGGATCGGTGCTCACCAACGGCAGCGCGCTGGGTACCGTCGGTGGCGCTGCGGTGGGCGGCATTATTGGCCATCAGGTTGATTAATAATAATATTGTAGTAGGCTACGCAGCGCATCTACGTCACATCGGGCCACCTTGCGTGGCCCGCTTTCATTAACCGCCCGCCAGTTTAACCTTCATGCCTTTGGCTTCCAGCAGCGTTTTAAGCAAATCGCGCTTATCGCCCTGAATCTCAATCACGCCCTCTTTCAGCGCCCCGCCGCAGCCGCACTTCTTCTTAAGCTCGGCCGCCAGCTTTGCCAGCGCGTCATCATCGAGATCGATGCCGGTAATCAGGCACACGCCTTTACCTTTACGCCCGCTGGTCTGGCGCTGAATGCGCACGATACCATCGCCTTTCGGTCGCTGCGGTTTCTCTTCAGTATGTGTAATACGGCCGGTTTCGGTGGAGTAAACCAGCGGATTGTCCTGAGCCATTAGCCCTCCTGTAAACTGTGCAGGATTTGCTGCAGCGTCTGCGCCGGGTCGGCAGATTGAGTGATAGGTCGCCCAATCACCATGTAATCCACACCGGCCTGTTGTGCCTGCTGCGGCGTCATGATGCGGCGCTGATCGCCGGCCTCGCTACCCGCCGGGCGAATACCCGGCGTGACCAGCGCGAAATCCTGCCCGATAACCTGTTTAAAGTGCGCGGCTTCCTGCGCCGAGCACACCACACCATCAAGGCCACATTCGCGCGTCAGCCGTGCCAGACGCTCAGCCTGCTGCGCCGGCGATAGGGTGATGCCAAGGCCTTTGAGATCGTCTTCGTCCATGCTGGTCAGCACCGTTACCGCAATCAGCAAGGGCGCATCACTGCCAAACGGCAGCAGCGCTTCGCGCGCCGCATTCATCATCCGCGCCCCGCCGCTGGCATGCACGTTGACCATCCACACGCCGAGATCTGCTGCCGCCGCGACCGCATGAGCCGTCGTGTTCGGGATGTCATGAAATTTGAGATCGAGGAATATCTCGAAACCGCGCGCCTGCAACGTCTTCACCAGCGATGGTCCAAACAGGGTAAACATCTCTTTACCCACTTTCAGACGGCACTGGCCCGGATCGATACGGTCAACGAACTGCAGTGCGCTATTGAGATCATGATAGTCGAGTGCCACCAGAATCGGTGAGTGAGTAACAGGCATAACGTTTCCTCAGAGGCTGGCACCCGCAGGCGCGATGGACAAACGGCAAGCATTCTACCCGTGCAACCCGGCCACGACAACGTTGCGACGGCGATTGCCTTGCTGTTTGACGAGGCGATGCACAGTGCTGAAGCGTGGATGATAATTTCTCTATAAGTATGTTGTAACTACTATGCGTTATGAATAATCACCGAACGCGGCCAGCTTACTGGCCGTCGAGTCCGCGAATCGGTTTAACGGAAGACCAGGCACGGCACGATGGGCAGTGCCAGTAGAGGGCGTGCGCGGTGAAGCCGCACTTCTGGCAGCGGTAGCGCGGTTTAGTACGAATCTGTTCGCCAACCATGTCGCGCAGCACCATCAGACTCTCTTTGGCGCGGCCATCTTCTGCCTCATGCAGGTGGAAATCCATCAGACGATGGAACACGCGCATGGTGGGATGACGCTGCAGCTGACGGTTAATGTAAAGCTGAGCCGCTTCCGGCCCCTGCTGCTGCTCCAGAATGTCCGCCAGATAGAGTTCCGCCGCGGCACCGGTGTTCTCTTCAACGCAGCGTTGCAGGAACTGCGCCCAGCTGTCAGGCTGCTCCAGTCGCTGATAGCAGGTTTCCAGCATCGGCAGCGTTTCGCTCACCAGTTCTTTGTCCTGCTCCAGCACGCGCTGCAGCCGCTGCGCCGCTTTCGCGTATTCGCCCTGCTCCATCAGAATACGTCCCATCATGATGGAAACGCGCGCGCTTTGGTGGTCGGCCGCTTCACCCTTTTTCAACAGGCTCATGGCACGATCGAGGTCATCACTGCTCAGCGCCTGTAGCGCCAGCTCGCAGTAGAAGTGGGCGATTTCGCCCTTTTGCTTATCTTTGCCGAGTTTTACCAGCCGCTCCGCCACCTCGATGGCTTTCTGCCAGTCGCTGGTCGCCTGATGAATCAGCAGTAGTTGCTGCAGCGCGCTGATGCGAAAATCGGTTTCATCGATCAGCTGACTGAACATGTCTTCGGCGCGATCGTACAAGCCGGCAGCCATATAATCGCGTCCCAGCTGCTGAATGGCCAGCAAACGCTGATCGTAGGTAAGCGACGCGCTTTCCATTAACGACTGGTGGATGCGGATGGCGCGGTCGACTTCGCCGCGCGAACGGAACAGGTTACCGAGCGTCAGGTGGGCTTCAACGGTACCGCTGTCCTCTTTCAACATATCGAGGAACAGATCGACCGCTTTATCCTGCTGATTAGAAAGAAGAAAGTTAACCCCTGCCACGTATTCGCGTGACAGACGGTTAGCTTCCTGTTGCTTATCCTGCTGCGCACTGCGGCGGCCCATATACCAGCCGTACGCCGCCGCGACAGGAAGAAGCAGAAACAGCAATTCAAGCATCGAACATTAATCCCGACGCACTGCAGTGGAGGTGCTATTTGCCGCAGCAGATTGTTCATTTTGCGCCTGCATACGTTTCAGTTTGCGCTGTGCATGCGCCAGCGAAACACGAATGCGCAGCCAGAACAGGCCACAGATCGCCCAGCCCAGCAAAAATCCGGCACCAAACAGGCAGGCCAGCAAGGTTGAAATGCGGAATTCGCCCTGCGCCAGCAGATAGTTGAAGGTGACAATCTGGTCATTATGCGCTCCGAGCGTGACGGAGATGATGAAAATGACCAAAACCACGAGAAAAATCAGCAAATATTTCACAATGCGTCCTGTCGTGAGGTTATCCGGTAGAGTATGCCAAAAAAGTGCCGCCGTTGCTGCTTATCCGCGCAGCAGTTAGTGCCCTTTCTGCAAGTACAATCAATCATATGGGGGCAAAGGGAGAAATTACAATCCGTCATCGCGCCCGGCAATCTCACGCTGCTCTTCCGGCGGCACGCTGAGCGGGCCACAAAAGCGCTGCGCCAGCCAGGTTGCCAGCGTCACCAGCAGCCACGAGATCAGCGTCGCGACCACCAGATCGCGCGGCCAGTGCATGCCCAGTACCAGCCGGCTGCCCATGACCAGCGTAGCCCAGACAAACAGCACTACCACCGTGACAACATGCCGGCGCGGCCATAACAGGCCAATCACCAGCAGCGCCCAGCTGGCGGCAAACATGGTGTGGCCAGACGGAAAAGCAAAGCCCGTCTCAAACGCCCAGTGATTTTTTAACCAGGCGGGCAGCTTTGTGTCATTGGCGAGCAAGGCGGATACCATTTCGCCGCGCTGCTGCCGTTTCAGCTGATAAAACTGCTGTTCGTTGACGCCGTGGCTGTGCTCAAGCCAGACCACATACGGCCGCGGCTCCTGCACCTGCTCTTTAATAAAGGTCTTGGTCGACTGACCGGCGAGAATCGCGCCGTTCATGATAATCAACAACAGAATGGCCGGCCGGAGGCGAAAGCGCAGGCACCACAATACCCAGCCGCTCAGAATCAGGCTGGTCAGCGTGCCCCACGGACTGGTGACGGTTTCGGTGATCCAGAACAGCACGCGCAACAGATGCCCGCTCTCCCCCGGTTGCCACTGCCAGCCGGAAAGCCATACGCCCAGCGGCATCAGCAGTAATAAAAACGCACCCAGCGTGGTGCGTTGCACAATTTTTAACATCTCGTCCCTTTATTGTTTCACGACCTGACAGGCGTATTGCATAACTTTAGTTGAAAAAAGAATAACATACCCGTTGCGGCTTAGATAATTGTGCTTTATCACTACAATCACTCTGACTGATTAGCGGCCCTGGTTCAGGTTGTGGCACAATATCGGCAGTTTCATCGGGCCAGTCGGGCCCGTGCGTTATCATGATGATAGCGCATCCTCTGAAGGTTCTGGAGAGTCACATGCAGCTGAAACGGGTAGCAGAAGCCAAACTGCCCACGCCATGGGGAGATTTCCTGATGGTTGGTTTTGAAGAACTGGCAACCGGCCACGACCACGTCGCGCTGGTTTATGGTGATATTAGCGATCACAATCCGGTGCTGGCGCGCGTCCACTCCGAATGTCTCACCGGCGATGCGCTGTTCAGCCTGCGCTGCGACTGCGGCTTCCAGCTGGAAGCGGCGCTGACCGCCATTGCGGAAGAAGGACGCGGCGTGCTGCTGTACCATCGTCAGGAAGGCCGTAACATCGGGCTGCTGAACAAAATTCGCGCCTATGCGTTGCAGGACAAAGGCTACGACACGGTGGAAGCGAACCATCAGCTGGGGTTTGCCGCCGATGAGCGTGACTTCACCCTGTGCGCCGACATGTTTAAACTGCTGGGCATCAATGAAGTGCGTTTGCTGACCAACAATCCGCGCAAAGTGGAGATTTTGTCAGAAGCGGGCATCAATATTGTTGAGCGCGTGCCGCTGATCGTTGGCCGTAACCCGAAAAATGCGCACTATCTCGATACGAAAGCCCAGAAGATGGGACATCTGCTGCCGAAATCGTAACGCGGCGGTGCGCTCTCGCGTCATGCACTTTCTGCGTCAATAATAAAGCCGGGCATGCCCGGCTTTGTTTTTTAGTTGAGCATATTGCGTATCACATAATGCAGGATGCCGTCGTTCTGGTAATAGGTCAGCTCATTACCGGTATCGATACGACAACGAGTATCCAGCGTCTGCTGACTGCCGTCAGCCCGCGTCAGCGTCACCGGGACGCTGCAACCGGGCTGCAGCTGCGCCAGATTCGCCACGTCGATACGCTCTTCCCCGGTCAGCTGCAGCGTCTTACGCGTCACGCCCGCCGGGAACTCCAGCGGTAAAATGCCCATGCCGATCAGGTTAGAGCGGTGAATACGCTCGAACGATTCGGCAATCACCACGCGCACGCCCTGCAGACGCGGACCTTTCGCCGCCCAATCGCGGCTGGATCCGGAGCCGTACTCTTTCCCGGCGATCACTGCCAGCGGCACGCCCTCCTCCTGATACTTCATCGCCGCATCGTAGATAGCCAGCTGTTCCTGGCTCGGATAGTGCCGGGTATAACCGCCCTCGACGCCAGGCACCATTTCGTTGCGAATACGGATGTTGGCAAACGTACCGCGCATCATGACTTCGTGGTTGCCGCGTCGTGAACCATACGAGTTGAAGTCGTTACGCTCAACGCCGTGCGCCAGCAGATAACGCCCCGCCGGACTCTCCGCTTTAATGCTGCCAGCCGGGGAGATATGGTCGGTCGTCACCGAATCACCGAGCATCGCCAGGATGCGCGCGCCGTGAATGTCCTGCACCGGCTGCGGCGTTTTTTCCATATCGTCAAAGAACGGTGACAGACGAATATAGGTAGAGCCTTCGTCCCAGTCATAGGTGGCAGCTTCGCTGACTTTGATCTGCTGCCACTCGGGCGTGCCGTCGAACACCTCGGCATACTCTTTATGGAACATGTCGCTGGTAACTTTCTGCACCGATGCGGCAATCTCTTCCGGCGATGGCCAGATGTCCTTCAGATAGACGTCATTGCCCTGCTGATCCTGACCGATCGGGTCAGTCTGCAGGTTGATCTTCATATTACCCGCCAGCGCATACGCCACCACCAGCGGCGGAGACGCCAGCCAGTTGGTTTTCACCAGCGGATGGATGCGCCCTTCAAAGTTACGGTTGCCGGACAACACGGCACCCACCGTCAGATCGCCCTCTTTGATCGCGCTTTCGATCTCATCCGGCAGCGGGCCGGAGTTACCGATGCAGGTGGTGCAGCCGTAACCCACGAGGTTAAAGCCCAGCTCATCGAGGTACGGTGTCAGCTGCGCCACGGCGAGATAATCTGACACCACTTTTGATCCTGGTGCCAGCGAGGCTTTAACCCAGGGCTTGCGCATCAATCCACGCTCAACGGCTTTTTTCGCCAGCAGGCCAGCCGCCATCAGCACGCTGGGGTTGGAGGTGTTGGTACAGGACGTAATCGCCGAAATCACTACTGCCCCATCATCCAGCTGAATTGAGTCGCCGGTTTCGCTGTCCCGATAGCTGACGGTTTTGTGCGGCTTCTGCGCGTGATTCACTTCCAGCTCGTTGCTGGCATCAAACGCCGCCGGCACATCACCAAGTGATACGCGGTCCTGCGGACGTTTCGGACCGGCCAGGCTGGATTCGACCTCGGCCATATCCAGCGCCAGCGTGCTGGTGAAGATGGGCTCATCGCCCGGTTTACGCCACAGCCCCTGCTGTTTTGCATAGGCTTCCACCAGCTCAACCTGCTGCGCATCGCGCCCGGTGAGCGTCATGTAGCTGAGCGTTACTTCATCAATCGGGAAGAAACCGCAGGTTGCACCATATTCCGGCGCCATGTTGGCGATGGTTGCGCGATCCGCCAGCGGCAGATCGGCCAGTCCATCACCGTAGAATTCGACAAACTTACCGACCACTCCGTGCTTGCGCAGCATCTGCGTCACAGTTAATACCAGGTCGGTGGCGGTGATACCGGGGCGCAGTTTGCCGGTCAGCTTGAAACCCACCACATCGGGAATCAGCATTGAAACCGGCTGGCCCAGCATGGCGGCTTCAGCTTCAATGCCGCCTACGCCCCAGCCAAGCACACCCAGGGCGTTGATCATGGTGGTATGGGAATCGGTGCCGACCAGCGTATCCGGATAAGCCACTTCTTTGCCGTCCAGCGTTTCATGCCAGATGGCTTTACCAAGGTACTCCAGATTGACCTGATGACAGATACCGGTGCCCGGCGGCACGACGCGGAAACGGTTAAAGGCTTTTTGCCCCCAGCGCAGGAAAACATAGCGTTCGTGGTTGCGTTCCATCTCCAGGCGCACGTTTTCTTCAAATGCATCGTCATCGCCAAAATGGTCGACCGTGACCGAGTGGTCAATCACCAGATCGACCGGTGACAGCGGGTTAACTTTCGCCACATCACCGCCCAGCCGCTTAACGGCTTCACGCATCGCCGCAAGGTCAACCACGGCCGGTACACCGGTGAAATCCTGCATTAATACGCGCGCCGGACGATAAGCAATTTCGCGATCGGCATGTGCAGTTTGCTGCCACGCCACCAGCGCCTGAATATCTGCTGCCGTTACGGAATCTTCATCCTGCCAGCGCAGCAGGTTTTCCAGCAGAACCTTGAGGGATTTTGGTAAGCGATCGATGTCACCGACCTGCTGAGCGGCTTTCGGCAAGCTGTAGTAATGATATTTTTTTGCCCCTACTTCCAGCGCATCCTGACTCTGCTCACGTAACGTTAACGACATAACTCCTCCTTTTATGGGCTCTTCTGCTAAACCTCAGAGAGTGCAAGGTTTAGCTTAAAGATAGACCACATTTTCGTTAACGTTTTGATAACAACACGAATTGACACACAAAACCGCAACGAAAAATGCCCTGACTAATGTCAGGGCATTCAGAAAGCGTTAACTGGCAGGATTAGCGAATTACAGGACGGCCCAGACGGCCGCAGCCCAAAAGGCCATTGAGAAGGCATAAACGCTGAGCCATGAAAAAGTTGTGGTATTCATCTGTCACTCCTCCCGGATCGCGGGCAACAAAAAGCCATCGTCTTCAGCGTTGTACTGATGACACCGTTTTTTTAGATGCTGAGTGTTAAAGGACGGGCTTTTAACGTGCCCACCGGAGAGTCCGGTAAAATGCGCGACAGTATGTCTTAATAAGAATTGGACGCAGACTGCGTTATTTAGACTTCGGATCCATGAATGATTCAATAAAGCTGCGCTGCTGCTCACTCAGTTCCCAGGAAGCCGGGATTGCCACTTGCGGTTCAGCAGGCGCTTCTTTGGCTTTGCACACCGGTGCTTTAGGCTGACGTGCAGCGACCGGATATTTACGACTGAGTGTATTTGCCCACATGGCTTAACCCCACATACGCCAAACCATTAACGCCACCACTACCCAGAACAGTGCTGAAGCAGCGAAGACAGTCAACCAGGCTTTGCGACGGATGTTACCTGAACGCTCTACCTTGGTGCTTTTAGCCCGGAAGTCCGGTTGTACAGTTAATCTCGTAGTCATAGTTTTTGATAATCACTCTCAATAAAACGATTGATAACAACGATGAAGATTTAGGACGAATCCTAAACTTGTTAAGTCCAAAAATCCAGTTATTTTTATTGAGCACAACGATTAACGCTATTTATCAAAACCGCCAAAATTGATGAGATAAATTTAAGCACGCTGCAAACTATTAATTTAATAGTTACATTGTAAATTTGGCTTAAACCAAAATTAGATCCACTCTAAATTTGAGTTTAATTTAACGAGCCAGTTAAAAAGCCCTTTCTCATCAGCTCTTAACTGGAGTATGGGAATATTCCTGGCCGTCCGCAAAGCGGCAAAGTAAAAATTGTGTACTGATTCGCATTTAATAAATAACAATGAAAAAACATGTGACGCATGTTTCATTTACAAAAAAATAATGGAATTTTTTGAGGTTCTGCTGGTGCTAAGCGGCGGGAAGTGTGCGGGAAGTCGCTGGACTTCCCGCAAAAATAATGAGTTAGGTGATTACCTGAAAGGAAGCTTGATATCGCGGAACATCGCTTCGATATCTTCGTTTGAGCGCAGCGCCACAGCGGCGTCCACCACGTCTCGCGTCAGATGCGGTGCGAAGCGCTGAATGAAATCATACATATAGCTGCGCAGGAAGGTGCTGCGCCGGAAACCAATCTTGGTAGTGCTATTGGTGAAGATTTCTGAAGCTTCGATGCGCACCAAATCCGGATCGGAAACCGGGTCCACCGCCATGCTGGCAATCACCCCAACCCCCAGGCCTAAACGCACATAGGTTTTGATAACGTCGGCATCGGTTGCGGTAAAAACAATACGCGGCGTTAAACCGGCACGGTTAAAGGCAGTATCCAGTTCTGAGCGGCCGGTAAAACCGAAGGTGTAAGTTACCAGCGGGAAATCAGCCAGCTCCTCAATCGACACATTGGATTTCCCCGCCAGCGGATGATCCGGTGTGACCACAATGGCGCGGTTCCAGTGATAGCACGGCAGCATAATTAAGTCGTCGTACAGGTGCAGCGCTTCGGTGGCAATGGCGAAATCGGCGTTGCCTTTGGAGACCGCCTCAGCAATTTGTGTGGGCGAGCCCTGATGCATATGCAGGGAAACGCGCGGATAGCGTTCGATAAAACCTTTGATTACGCCAGGCAGTGCATAACGCGCCTGAGTGTGGGTCGTGGCCACGTACAGCGATCCTTTATCTGGCCAGGTGTGTTCACCGGCAACCGATTTGATCGCATCCACTTTGGACAAAACTTCGCGGGCAATACGGATAATCTCTTCACCCGCTGGCGTCACCTGCGTCAGATGTTTGCCGCTGCGGGCAAAAATCTGCACGCCCAGCTCATCTTCCAGCATGCGCACCTGCTTACTGATGCCCGGTTGCGAGGTATACAGCCCCTCTGCCGTGGAGGAGACATTGAGGTTGTGGTTAACGACTTCAACGATGTAACGCAACTGCTGCAATTTCATAGTTATATCTTCCCGATAGCGACAGAGGTGCATTCCCTGCAGGCGTGTATCCGCCCTGATGGCGTAATAATGAGGGAAAGCGAGTCAGCAAAAAGCAATAAGCTATAACTACTATATCAGTTAACGTAAGAATGTAGAACGATTAGCTATAAGGATGGGAAAAAGGCCAGCGAACGCTGGCCTCCAGGGGGATTACTTCTTCGCTTCCTGCCACTTACCGTCGATATAGAAAACTGACCAGCCGGTCGCTTTGCCCTCTTTTTCTGAGGCAACATACTGCTGTTTAGTCTTACGGCTAAAACGCACCAGCGTTTTATTGCCTTCCGGATCCACTGCCGGCGCTTCGGCCAGATATTTCAGTTTCTCCGGCAGACGGTCAGCAAAGCGCTGCAGCTCTTCCACCAGCGGCGCACGGGTTTCACGCGATTTTGGGAAGGTGTTAGCGGCCAGGAACACGCCCGCAGCTCCGTCACGCAGCACAAAATACGCATCCGATTTCTCGCACGGCAGCTCCGGCAGCGGTACCGGATCTTCTTTCGGCGGCGCGACTTCGCCGTTACGCAGAATCTTACGGGTATTTTTACACTCGTCGTTGGTACAGGCCATGTACTTACCAAAACGCCCCATCTTCAGGTGCATTTCAGAGCCACATTTTTCGCACTCAACAATCGGACCGTCATAACCTTTAATACGGAATTCACCCTGCTCGATTTCATAACCGTCACACTCCGGGTTATTACCACAGACGTGCAGTTTACGGCCGTTGTCGATCAGGTAGCTGTCCATCGCGGTGCCGCACTTCTGGCAGCGACGACGGGCGCGCAGCGCGTTGGTTTCGGCATCATCGCCTTCCAGCACGTTAAGCACTTCGTTTTCCGGGATCAGGTTAATGGTCTGCTTGCAGCGCTCTTTCGGCGGCAGTGCATAACCGGAACAGCCCAGGAACACGCCGGTACTGGCGGTGCGAATCCCCATTTTGCGTCCGCAGGTTGGGCAGTCGATGGAGGTCAGCACCATCTGGTTCGGCTGCATGCCGCCCTCTTCCGGATCTTTCTCCGCCTGCTCCAGCTGCTGGCTGAAATCACTGAAGAATGAATCCAGCACCGCTTTCCATTGCGCTTCGTTATTCGCGACCTGGTCGAGACTGTCTTCCATGTGCGCGGTGAAATCATAATTCATCAGCTCACGGAAGTTCTCTTCCAGACGATCGGTAACAATCTCACCCATCTTCTCGGCGTAGAAACGGCGGTTTTCCACCCGCACGTAACCACGATCCTGAATGGTGGAAATGATCGAAGCATAGGTAGACGGACGGCCAATGCCACGCTTCTCCAGCTCGCGTACCAGCGAAGCTTCGCTGAAGCGCGCCGGCGGCTTGGTAAAGTGCTGGCCCGGCAGCAGGGATTGCAGATCCAGCGTGTCGCCCACGTTCACTGGCGGCAGCGTCAAATCTTCATCATTTTTACGCAGCGCCGGCATCACTTTGGTCCAGCCGTCGAAACGCAGCGTACGCCCTTTCGCTTTCAGTTTGAAATCTGCCGCGCCGACGGTCAGCGTGGTGGAATCATATTGCGCGGGCACCATCTGGCAGGCCACGAACTGGCGCCAGATCAGCTGATACAGCTTCTGCGCATCCGCTTCCATATCCTTCAGCTGCTCGGCGGCAACGTTGACATCAGAAGGACGAATCGCTTCGTGCGCTTCCTGTGAATTCTCTTTGCTGGCGTAGGTGTTGGGCGCATCCGGCAGGTAGTTCTTACCGAATTTTTTCTCCACGTAGCCACGCGCCATCGCCACCGCATCCTGACTCAGGTTGGTGGAATCGGTACGCATATAGGTGATGTGACCGGCTTCATACAGACGCTGCGCCATCATCATGGTTTTCTTCACGCCAAAACCAAGGCGGGTGCTCGCCGCCTGCTGCAGCGTCGAGGTAATAAACGGCGCCGACGGTTTGCTGCTGGTCGGCTTGTCTTCACGATCCAGAACGGCGTAACGCGCCTTTTCCAAGATGGCCACGGCCGCTTCGGTTTGCTCGCGGTTCACCGGGCGGAACGCTTTGTCGCCCTGATGCGTCACCCTGACCGCCAGCGCATCGCCTTTCGGCGTCGACAGATCGGCGTCAATTTCCCAGTACTCTTCCGGTACGAAGGCTTTGATTTCTCGCTCGCGCTCCACCACCAGGCGCACGGCAACCGACTGTACGCGTCCGGCCGACAGGCCACGGGCAATTTTTTTCCACAGCAGCGGCGACACCATATAGCCCACCACGCGGTCCATAAAACGACGCGCCTGCTGCGCATTGACGCGCTCAATATTCAGTTCGCCCGGCTTCTCGAACGCCTGACGAATCGCATTTTTGGTGATTTCGTTAAACACCACGCGGCTGAAGCGTTTGTCATCGCCACCGATCACTTCCCGCAGGTGCCAGGCAATGGCTTCCCCTTCGCGGTCAAGGTCGGTTGCGAGATAGATGTGGTCGGCATCGGCAGCCAGGTTCTTCAGTTCGGAGACGACTTTTTCCTTGCCGGGCAGAATCTGATAGTCCGCTTCCCAGCCGTGCCACGGGTCAACGCCCATGCGATTAACCAGCGCAGCCTTTTCATCTTTCTTTACTTTCTTGCCGGTTTTCGCCTTTTCCCCGTCGGCACTTTTACGGGCCGTTGAACCACTGGTCGGCAAATCACGGATATGACCGACGCTGGATTTCACCACGTAGTCATTACCGAGGTATTTATTGATTGTTTTGGCCTTTGCCGGGGACTCAACGATGACGAGTGCTTTACCCATATGTACCTTTACCTAATTGAAACGTCCTGATAAACGGGAGAGGATTGGCAGCCCCAAAACCCAATGGGTTCAATATTGCTGCTGACTTTTTGCTTTTCAAGCCAGCGGGGACAATCTCTGGTCAGATTGCATCGGCATTTGCAACTTGATGATTAAGAGCGAGTTTTCCGTCTGACGGTATCACACATCCTGGTGTGATCTCCCTGAAAGCTGAATCGCCCACACTCTACCTGATAAAATCTGTTACGCAACTTAATTAGCATTCTGTTTAATTTCTCGCCAGTTTTCTGACCGAACGCTGATTTGCTGAACGCACCGACAGGCAAGTAATATAGAAGGAGAAAATTCGCTGTCAAAAAAGAGGTGAAAAATGTCAGCAGAAACGGAATCCATTTCACACCAGGCGCTACTGGAAATCGCTAATCAGCTCATTCAGCAGCACGATGAATATTTTGCCGGGATGGAAGCCACTGAGGTGATTCAGCAGGGCGAGGTTCTGGTGTTTCGCGGCCCGTGGTTCCTCGACGATGAAGGGTTGCCGACCGCCAAAACAACGGCGGTGTTTAACGTGTTTAAGCACCTTGCCGTGGTGCTCTCCGCGCAGTATCACCTGGCATAAAAAAAACCCGGCCTGCGCCGGGTTGGTTCACAACAGCGGTTTATCACCGCGCTGCCAGATTTTCAGAATCAGCCGCTCGGCTGCCACGCTGGCACTGTGGGTCACGCGATCAATCATTTTTTTCTTGCGCGCGAAGTGCACGCCCAGCACGCTAAAACGGTCCATGCGCGCAATGATCAGCGCATCGCTGGTACCAATCTCATCAATCAGCCCCAGATCCAGCGCCTGACGGCCATACCAGTGTTCGCCCGTCGCCACTTTGTCCAGATCCAGCGCCGGACGCATCTGATGCACAAAATCTTTAAACAGCTGATGGGTTTCATTCAGGTCCTCCTGAAACTTCTCCCGCCCTTCCTCGGTATTCTCACCAAACAGCGTCAGCGTACGCTTGTACTGGCCGGCAGTGTGCAGCTCCACATCAATGTCGTTACGCTTCAGCAGCCGGTTAAAGTTAGGGATTTGCGCCACCACGCCGATGGAACCAATGATGGAGAACGGCGCCGCCACGATGCGATCCGCAACGCAGGCCATCATGTAGCCACCGCTGGCGGCAACTTTATCCACTACCGCGGTCAGCTGCAGCCCCGCATCACGCAGACGTTGTAGCTGCGACGCGGCCAGGCCATAACCGTGCACCACGCCACCGGGGCTTTCCAGCCGCAGCAGCACTTCATCACCCGGCTGCGCCACCGCCAGCACGGCGGAGATCTCTTCGCGCAGCGAGCTGACTTCACCGGCGTCCATACTGCCTTTGAACTCCAGCACATAGAGAGTCGGCTTCGCCGCTTCAGTCACACCGGCTTTGGCATTGCGCTTTTCGGCTTTAGCTTTCTGTTTCTCTTCTTTCTTATGCTGCTTCAGCCACACTTTTTGCGCCTGCGGCTTCATCTTCGCCAGCTGCAGGTCCTCTTTCATCTCGCGATAGGCTTCGTCGAGGTGGGTTAAGCGCAGCTGACCGCCGCTGTGACGTTTACGCAGCGCGGCATTGAGCACAATCAGTACAATAGCTGCGATCGCCACCACGACGGTGACGGCCTTGGCCAGAAATAATCCATAGCTGGAGAGTAAATCCATTCTGCCGCCTTATTAAACAGTGAATTACAGTCAAACCCTGAGTTTACCCGCTTTGATGCCGTTCGTCGCCTGAAATGCCGGCAGGCGGCACAGAATGCGCGTTGCGGCGATTGCACCTTGCGCCAAATTGAGGCATAAAGCCCAAAAACCCTCTGACCTGCAAAGGACATCGCTGTGCATTATCAACCGAAAAGCGACCTGCTGGACAATCGCATCATTCTCGTGACCGGCGCTTCCGACGGCATCGGCCGCGAAGCCGCCCTGACCTATGCGCGCTACGGTGCGCGCGTGATTCTGCTCGGCCGCAACGCCACCACGCTGCAGCAAACCGCTGAGGCGATTAATCAGCTCAATAAACAGCCCGCCGCTACGCTGCTGCTGGATCTGGCGCACGCCACACCGGAAAGCTGCCAGCAGCTGGCGCAACAGGTTGCCGCGCTGGTGCCGCGGCTGGATGGCGTGCTGCATAACGCTGGCATTCTCGGTGAGATCGTGCCGCTGGCGGAACTCGATCCGGCGGTCTGGCAGCAGGTGATGCAAATCAACCTCGACGCCACCTTCTATTTAACGCAGGCGCTGCTGCCGCTGCTGCTGAAATCCGACGCCGGTTCGCTGGTGTTCACCACTTCCAGCGTGGGCCGCATCGGCCGCGCGGGCTGGGGCGCCTATGCCGTGTCGAAATTCGCCACCGAGGGCATGATGCAGGTGCTGGCCGATGAGTATAAAAACCGCCATCTGCGGGTGAACTGCATCAATCCCGGCGGCACGCGCACCAAAATGCGCGCCAGCGCCTTCCCGGAAGAGAATGCCAGCCTGCTGAAAACCCCGGCCGACCTGATGCCGCTCTACCTCTATCTGATGGGCGATGACAGCCGCCGTAAAACCGGCATCAGCTACGACGCACAACCGGGGCGCAAGCCGGGACCGGCCAGCGCATGAGCGATCGTCACCAGCAACGCCAGCAGCGGCTGAAAGAGCAGGTTGACGCCCGCATCGCCGCCGCCACCGAAACGCGCGGCATCCTGATGGTGTTCACCGGCAACGGCAAAGGTAAAACCACCGCCGCTTTTGGCACCGCGCTGCGCGCCTGCGGCCACGGTAAAAACGTGGCTGCCGTGCAGTTTATTAAGGGCGAATGGCCCAATGGTGAACGTAATCTGCTGGCGCAGCACGGCGTGGAGTTTCAGGTGATGGCCACCGGTTTTACCTGGGAGACGCAAAACCGTGCCAGCGATACGGCCGCCTGCCAGCAGGTGTGGCAACACGCCAGACGCATGCTGCAAGACGCGTCGCTGGATCTGGTGATCCTCGATGAAATCACCTACATGGTGAGTATGGATTATCTCGATCTGGATGAGCTGATTGCTGCATTGAAGCAGCGTCCGCCGCAGCAAAGTGTGATCATTACCGGGCGCGGCTGTCACCGCACGCTACTGGAACTGGCGGATACCGTCAGCGAGATGCGTCCGGTCAAACACGCGTTTGATGCCGGCATTCAGGCACAGCAGGGAATCGACTGGTAAAAACTGACGCCGCAGGCGCGGCGTCGGGGAGCATCAGGCACCGCGTTTGGTGTTGTTGCGACGCGGGCTGTTATTGCTTACCGCGCTATGGCGTTTCACCGCCCGGCGGATTTGGTTCGCTTTGGTGCGGCGACGATCTTTCTCGACCGCCACTTTGGTCACGGTCTCTTCCGGCAGTCCCACCAGCTTACGCAGGTAGTTGACCGCCGGCAGTTCCATCTCCATCCAGCCGCCGCGCGGCAGACCTTTTGGCAGCTGAATATCGCCGTAGCGCACGCGCATCAGACGGCTAACCTGCACGCCAACCGCTTCCCACAGACGACGCACCTCACGGTTACGCCCTTCCGTCAGGGTGACGTTGTACCACTGGTTAATGCCTTCGCCGCCGGCGAATTTGATGGTTTTGAACGCTGCCGGACCGTCTTCCAGCTGCACGCCCTTGCTCAGCTGACGCACTTTTTCGTCATCCACTTCACCAAATACGCGCACCGCGTATTCACGCTCAACTTCGCGGCTTGGGTGCATCAGGCGGTTGGCCAGCTCACCGTCAGTGGTGAACAACATCAGACCGCAGGTGTTCACGTCCAGACGGCCGACGGCAATCCAGCGTGAACCGCGCAGGCGCGGCAGACGATCAAATACTGTTGGGCGCCCTTCCGGATCGTTGCGCGTGCACAGCTCACCTTCCGGTTTGTAATACGCCAGTACGCGACACACCTCGGTGGCCGATTCAGCAATCGATACCAGATGGCCATCAATACGGATTTTCAGGGTTTTGTCATTTTCGATGCGATCGCCCAGCGTCGCCAGTTTGCCATCGACGCTGATGCGTCCGGCTGAAATCATTGCTTCGATTTCACGGCGCGAACCGTGTCCGGCGCGCGCTAATACTTTTTGTAATTTCTCGCTCATGGAGCTGCCTCGTTGTCGCCTTCCCAGGCGTCGTGGTAATGAAGAGGTAAGATACCGGCGTTACCAGGTCCCGTATCAGAATCTGTGACCGCTTCGCGCCAGGTGCCAGCGCGGACGGCCGGAGATTTTACACCAGCTACAGTTTCGTTAACACCTTTTCCTTTTCTGCCGATAATAAAGCGCCTGTGATCCGGAGGCTGAAGCGGGCAGTAAGGTCATTGATTCAGATTTCTGATTGATTTGCGTAACGAGCGTCAGGATAGCCTGCGCAACCCGCTGAAATTACGTCGTTTTGCCTGAGGCCGTATATTTATTTAATGTTGCGCTGATTAGTGCCGCAATAGATTAAAGAGGCTCACCAGTCTGTTACCCGCAGCGTTCCCGGCCAGGCTGCAGTTGTGCAAACAGAAAATCGGCACAAAACACCAAAATCAGCACAAAGAACTTAATAATGGTGTTAGTAAAGCTAATTACAGCCAGCAGCACCAGCCCTACAGCGGATTGGCGCTGCAGGTTGGATTAAGTCTGTATTTTCGTTTTTATTTGATAAAGATTAAATATGATGAATTGTTCTGCCGCGAAAACTGTGTAAAATTTAATCCTGAATTCGGCTAAGCAGTATCAGAAATTATTTTAATTACTTTTTATAAGCTTTCAAACAACAAGCCATTAACAAATAATGGTACAGCTGGCCTGATAATATAATCCGGCGCGCTCGGGAAATGGCGCGCTAATCGTTTCACGGATTGAATTTAATTTGTCTGTCGAAAGTCTTCACCAGGGATTTTGCTGACAGACATTAAATGAAGACCGCCATCATGAGAACCTCCCTGCTTTGGCCGGCGCTTGCAGCGCTGGCACTGAGCGGCTGTTCCGTGGGCCATACTGAGTACAGTCGTACGGCGCTGCAGCACGTGGATATGAGCGTGACCGGCATCCCGACGGTACTGGGTCTGGGCATCCTCGGTACAACCATTCCGTTAACGCCGGAATACAGTCTGACTGCCGCGCACGTCGCCAAAACCGCCGTGCAGCGCGTGAAGGCTTATCATCCCTATTGCGACGTCGCGATTATTTATCATAAAAACAGCCCGGGTACGCTGGCGAAATTCCGCAGCAGCGCGGTGGGCGAGCCAATTAAAATGTATGGCTACAGTTTTATTTCCGCGATGCCGGTGGAGTCGAGCGGCGTTAATCTGGCGCGCACCGCCATTAATAATCGCTGGAATAAAAAGCCCTGCATGGCAATGGCTTCCGATGCCGGTGTCGTTCAGGGGATGTCGGGTGGAGCTGTCTATAATGCCGACCAGACAATCAGCGGAGTGATTGTGGGTTACAGCCATGAAATTGCTAACGTACGCAGCAAAAAAGTCATCTTAAAAGATGTCTCACTGTACATTCCGTACGGCGATTTCAAACGCTGGCTGGAAGCCAATATCGGCCAGACGCCACAAACAGCGCCCGGCCCGGCGTAATCACAGGAACGGGCGGGTATCGCCTGCCCCTTCACGCACGATGACGGGCGCATCGCTGGTGAGATCGATCACGGTGGTTGGCTGCTGGCCCAGCGTGCCGCCATCGATAATTAAATCCACCAGCTTGCCGATGCTGTGCTGGATCTCTTCCGGATCGGATTCAGTGAAATCATTGCCTGGCAGCATCAGTGAGGTCGACATCATCGGCTCATTGAGGCGTTCCAGCAGCGCCAGCGCCACCGGGTTTGACGGGACGCGCAGGCCGATGGTTTTACGTTTATCGTTCATCAGGCGACGCGGCACTTCTTTAGTGGCCTTCAGAATGAAGGTGTAATTGCCTGGCGTATTGTTTTTCAGAATGCGAAACGCGCTGTTATCCACCTGCGAATAGGTCGACAGCTCAGAAAGATCGCGGCACATCAGGGTAAAGTTATGGTTACCATCGAGCTGACGAATGCGGCAGATGCGTTCCATGGCATTCTTCTCTTCCAGACGGCATCCCAGCGCGTAGCCGGAATCGGTCGGATAGACAATAACGCTGCCTTTATTGAGATAATCCACCGCCTGATTAACCAGACGCGGCTGCGGATTTTCCGGATGAATGTGAAAAAGTTGACTCATAAAAACCTCATATCACCCATCAACGTGCGATCTGACCGGCGCTAAAGCGGGAAAACGCTCCCAGACCGGCTCCACGCCGCCCGGCAGCCATAGCTTGCGCCCCAGTTCAATCCACGGACAGGGTTGGTGAAAATCGGACCCCTGCGAAGCCGCCAGCTGATTATCGCGCGCATAGCTCGCCAGCTGGGTACGTTCATTCGGTGCCTGCTGACACTGCGCCACTTCCATCGCATCGCCGCCTTCTGCGGCAAAATGCGCAATCAGTCGCTTCAGCCATTTGGCCGACAGTCCGTAGCGCGCAGGATGGGCCAGCACCGCCACGCCACCAGAATGATGAATAGCATCAATGGCTTGTTTAATTGTACACCATTGTGGTGGCACGTAGCCGGTTTTGCCGCGCGCCAGATAGTTTTTAAATACCTGCGCCATGTTATCGGCTTTGCCCAGCTCTACCAGATAGCGGGCAAAATGCCCGCGGGTGATCACCCCGCCCTGCGCCAGACGCTGAGCGCCGGCCAGCGCGTCAGGAATGCGCGCGCGCTCCAGCCGTTCAGCAATCAACTCTGCACGTGCCATACGGCACTGGTGCTGCTGCGCCAGAAAAGCGGTTAACGCCGGATGCTGCGTATCAACGTTGAGCCCGACAATATGAATTTCGTGGTTTTCCCACAGCGTCGACGCTTCCACACCGGCCAGTACCCGTAGCGGTAGCTGAAGCTGCTGCACCGCCGCCTGCGCTTCAGCAACGCCCGCCACGCTGTCGTGATCGGTAATCGCCAGCACGCCGACGTGCATCTCAACGGCGCGCTGCACCAGCGCGGTCGGCGTCAGCAAACCGTCAGAAGCCTGGGTATGGCTGTGTAAATCATAAAGTGGAAAACGGGCGATATCTGACAAGGTCACTCCAGCGACTGCATTAAACCGGCTGGCATGATAACGATTTTGCCCGTAACTGAAAAAGGGTATTGACTTTTTTCACCCGAACCAGTTAACTAGTACACAAGTTCACACGTAACGGGTATTTAATCATGGCTCTTATCGGTACGCATGTTAATGGTTGGTGGCGCGATGATCCCTTTCACGGGCGACGTCGTCATGCACATTTTGCGTAACCGCAGTGCAGATACCTGAGCCCGCCACCGAGCGGGCTTTTTTTTGAGCGAAATTCAGAGAATCCATTATGGCTAATGCGAAACCTACATTGAAGTTGATTACCGGTACCGCGCCCTACCGCGAAGATCCGGCCGCAGTGTTTCATCAATTATGCGGCGCACGTCCGGCAACTCTGCTGCTTGAATCTGCCGATATCGACAGCAAGCAGAACCTGAAAAGCC